>JAYTTD010000147.1:0-15201 GCA_043745235.1 Nitrospira sp.
ATTAGCCCGATCGCGATGGATCAGGGGTTGCGGTTTGCGGTGCGCGAGGGCGGCAAGACCGTCGGCTCCGGCGTCGTCACCGAAATTCTGGCGTAATGAAGCTGTGAAGGGTCAGGCGTAAGGGGACAGTGTCGAGAGCCGGTTCTTACGCCTCACGTTTCATGCCTCACGCCTAACGAGGAGAGAGAGATGCGAGAGATCATCGATATGGCATGCACGATTTGCAAGCAGCGGAACTATTCCACCATGAAAAACAAGAAGAACGACCCGGATCGTTTAGAGCGGAATAAGTTCTGCAAGTTTTGTCGGAAGCACATTGCCCATAAGGAAGTGAAGTAAGCTTGCTACCGGTTCAATGGCTGGGTTGCAGCCGTCGTAGGGGCATGGTGTCAATGGTAGCACATCGGTCTCCAAAACCGAGAGTCTGGGTTCAAATCCTAGTGCCCCTGCCAATCGTTGCGTAGTGGATGGGTCAGGCTCACTACCGGCGGCTGGGTTGAGAGTCGGTCGGTGGCAGACGGGGATGTTGGACGAGGTGAGTGGGAGGGGCGAGGGCTCTCTCCATAAGCGCGAAGGTGAGGTGGGTATGTTTAGAAAGTGGACGGATTCTATTCGTGAATTCTTCAGCGATGTACGCGGGGAGTTGAGGAAAGTATCGTTTCCGACTCGGGCCGAAACGATTGGATCCACGACGGTGGTCATTGTCTTTTGCATCATCATGTCCCTGTACCTGTCGTTCGTCGATTCGATTCTCGTGTGGGTTGTGGGCAAGATTTTGTGAGTCTGATATCTGGAAGTGAGCGTCTCCGTATGGCGCATAGTCAACCAATGATCCGAGGGTAGGGCATGGCAAAGAATTGGTACGTCATTCATACCTACGCGGGCTTTGAGGGGCGGGTGAAGGCCAGCTTGCTCGAACGGGCCAATCAAATGGGATTGGTCGAAAAGTTGGGACAGGTGCTTGTGCCGACGGAGGACGTGATCGAGATCAAGGATGGCAAGCGCCGGACGTCTCGGCGGAAGTTTTTCCCCGGGTATGTGATTGTGGAGCTGGAGTCCCCGCTTATCGATGAAACCTTGCAGATGATCAAGGAGACGCCGAAGGTCACGGGATTTGTCGGCGCTGGTGAGCAGCCGACGCCCTTGTCGGAAGACGAGGTTGAATCGCTACTGAAGCAGGTTGATGTGGGATCATCCGGGCCACGCGAACAAGTTAAATTCATTAAGACGGATAATGTGAGGATTATCGATGGTCCGTTTCTCGGATTTAATGGTGTGGTGGACGAGGTGGCTCAGGACCATGCCAGGCTTAAGGTCCTGGTCAGTATTTTTGGGCGCTCCACTCCGGTTGAGCTTGGGTTCTTGCAAGTGGAGCGGATTTAACTTCCGAAGTGGGCGAACGCGCGTAGGAGTGTAGGACATGGCGAAGGAAGTATCGGCACAGATTAAGTTGCAGATTCCAGCTGGGAAAGCAAACCCTGCTCCCCCGGTCGGGCCGTCGCTGGGTCAGCACGGCGTCAACATCATGGAATTTTGCAAACAGTTCAACGCGAAAACACAGAAAGAGGGCGATAGTATCATCCCGGTAGTCATTACGGTCTATAAGGACCGGTCGTTTACTTTCGTGATGAAGACTCCGCCGGCGTCTGACCTCTTGAAGAAGGCGGCAGGGATCATTAAGGGATCGGGCGTTCCTCAGAAAGACAAGGTTGGCAAGATCACCAAGGCGCAGTTGCGTGAGATCGCGCAAAAGAAATTGACGGATCTCAATGCCGTCGATCTCGAGGGTGCGATCAAGATTATTGAAGGGACGGCGCGCAGCATGGGTGTGGTGGTTCAAGGGTAATCGAAGCGGTTGAACGGGTGTCTGTGTTCGTAGAGCGCGCACGTGAGGCCCGCCTTCTGTATCGAGTGTTGAGATAACGAGAGGGAGCGCAATGGGAAAGAAGATGCGAGCGGCAGTAGAAAAACTTGAACCTCGAGCCTATGCCCTGCGTGAGGCGGTCGATGCGGTGAAGCGGTCGGCCTACACCAAGTTCGATGAATCCGTCGATCTGGCGCTTCGACTGGGCGTTGATCCGAAGCGGGCAGACCAAATGGTGCGTGGCACGACCTCACTGCCGCACGGCACAGGGAAAAAGATTCGCGTCTTGGTCTTTGCCAAGGGAGAGAAGGAGCAGGAGGCGCGGCAAGCCGGCGCCGATTATGTCGGGTCCGATGATCTGATGGAGAAGATTAAGGGCGGATGGCTGGACTTTGATTGCGCCATCTCGACGCCGGATCTCATGGCGGCCGTCGGGAAGCTTGGGAAGGCGCTGGGGCCGCGCGGGCTTATGCCGAATCCGAAGACCGGGACTGTCACTTTTGATGTCGGTAAGGCCGTGTCGGAAATTCGGAAGGGCCGCGTCGAATACAAGGTTGAAAAGGCCGGGATTGTTCAAGTGCCTGTCGGGAAAGTGTCGTTTAAGCCTGAGCAGCTCTATGACAACGCAGCGGCGGTTCTTGAGGCGGTGATCAAGGCTAAGCCTGCCTCGTGCAAAGGACGGTATCTGATGAGCGCGACCCTCTCGAGCACGATGGGGCCCGGCGTGAAGCTTGATGCCATTGCGTTAGCCAAGGAATGGAGTTAGTCGGATTGTTGCTGCGCGGAAGGGGAAGGGTTCGATTATGAATACGGACGAGAAAGCGACAGCAGTTGCGGAGTTGACGGCGACATTCGGTCGTGCACGGCTTGCCATTGTTACAGAAAGCGCCGGGCTCTCCGTCAACCAGGTTACGGAACTTCGCAAGCTCCTGAGAGGCGCCAAAGCCGAATACAAGGTTGTCAAAAATACGTTGGCTGTCCGTGCTGCTGAGGGCACGATCCTTTCCGGAGTGAAGACATATCTCAAGGGACCAACGGGGCTGGTGATCGGCTATGACGATCCGGTGCTCCCTGCCAAGATTCTTCGTGATTTTATTCTGGCGGAGAAGCGCGACCAGAAGATGAAGATTACCATCGGGGTGCTGGAGGGCAAGGTGGTGCAGCCGGCTGAATTGGCGGCTGTTGCGAAGCTACCGAAGAAGGAGGTCCTCATTGCGATGTTGTTGTCGGCCATGCAGGGACCGGCGCGTGGCCTTGTGTATACGCTCAGTGCGGTCTTGTCGAAATTCGTGAGAGTCATTGCAGCCATTCAGGACAAACGAAAAGGAGAAGGGGATATGTCAACGACCACAGCAAAATTGTCACAGGAAGAGTTGATCAAGGCCATTGAGACCATGAGTGTGCTCGATTTGGCGGAGCTTGTGAAAGGGCTAGAGACTCGATTCGGCGTCACGGCTGCTGCACCGGTCGCTGCTGCCGCTCCAGCCGCTGGTGGGGGTGCCGCTGCGGCAGCCGAGGAGAAAACGGCGTTCGACATCGTGCTCGTATCCTTTCCAGCGGACAAGAAAATCCAAGTCATTAAGGTTGTCCGCGAACTCACCAGCCTCGGTTTGAAGGAAGCGAAAGACCTGGTTGAAGGCGCGCCTAAGCCCGTAAAGACTGGTGTCACGAAGGAAGAATGCGACACCATGAAGAAGAAGCTCGAAGAGAGCGGCGCCAAGGTCGAGATCAAGTAGATTCGATTTGACCGGTCGCTAGCGTCTGCGGGTGCCTGCCTTGTGCGGGCACCCAAGCCTAACCATTGTACTGGAGGACAGGGGAATGTCCGAAACGACTCTACAAGAGTTCGTCGAACGGAAAGACTACTCTCGCATTCATAGCAGCATTCAGATTCCTGATCTTATCGAGATTCAGAAGCGCTCCTATGAGGAATTCCTTCAGCGGGAGGTCGAGCCGGAACGGCGCAAAGATCATGGGCTCCAGGCAGCTCTGGCGAGTGTTTTTCCAATTCCGGATTACAACAATACCGCCGTATTGGAGTTTACGAGCTACACGCTCGGTACGCCCAAATACGACGAGCGAGAATGCCTTGAGCAGGGGATGACCTTTGCCGTTCCGTTGAAACTGCGGGTGCGCCTGGTCGTCTTCGACAAGGAAGACAAGGGCTCCAAGAAAAAAGTGCTCGATGTCAGAGAGCAGGAAGTGTACGTCGGCGAGCTGCCGCTCATGACAGAGCGCGGGACCTTCATCGTCAACGGTACGGAGCGTGTAGTGGTGAGCCAGTTACATCGGTCACCCGGCGCCTCTTTCACGCACGATAAAGGCCGGACGCACTCCAGCGGCAAGGTGTTGTATTCCGCCAGGATTATTCCCTATCGCGGATCGTGGCTCGACTTCGAGTTCGATGCGCGCGACATTCTCTATGTGCGCATTGACCGCCGGCGGAAAATGCCGACGACCATTCTTTTGAAGGCGTTCGGGTTTTCGAGCGACGATCTGCTCAAGATGTATTACCCAGTCGAGGAGATTCGGGTCGTCAAGGGCAAGATGCTGCGTAAGCTCGATCCTGAGATCCATCAGGGTCTTCGCTGTTCGGCGGAAGTGCTTGAAAAGGGCGGGAAGGAGCCGCTGGTACGGGAAGGGGCCAAGCTCACAAAGGGGCTCATTGCGAAACTCAAGGCGGCCGGTGTGAAGGAAATCCCGCTTGCGTCTAGCGAGTTGATCGGCCGTGCGGTCCTGACCGAACTGATGGATTCAAAGAAGAACAAGATCGCCGAAAAAAATCAGCGGCTCACTGCTGAGATCGTCGAAGCGCTGCTCGAGAGCGACATCGAAGAATTCCAGGCGATCTATTTCGATACGGTCACGTCTACGCCGGTGATCATGGATACGCTGGAGATGGATAAGACCACCTCGAAAGAGGAGGCGATGGTCGAGATCTACCGCCGCTTACGGCCTGGAGAAACGCCTTCAGTCGACACAGCGCGAGCCCTCTTCGACAATCTATTCTCAAACTCCAAGCGGTACGATCTCTCGCCGGTCGGACGTCTGAAGTTAAACAAGAAGCTCGGTCTTGATCTTCCCTTGGAGCAGCGAACGCTGACGAAGGAAGATATGGTTGAGGTGATCCGCTATCTCGTGAACTTGAAGCTGGGCAAGGGTGAAATCGATGACATCGATCACTTGGGCAATCGCCGCGTTCGTTCGGTCGGCGAGTTACTGGAGAACCAATTCCGGCTCGGGCTGGTCCGTATGGAACGTAGTATCAAGGAGCGGATGAATCTGCTGGATATGGAAACGGTGTTGCCTCACGATTTGATCAATGCGAAACCCGTGGTTGCCGCCGTGAAAGAGTTCTTCAGTAGCAGCCAGTTGTCTCAGTTCATGGACCAAACGAATCCGCTCGCCGAGATTACCCACAAACGGCGGCTTTCCGCGCTCGGTCCCGGTGGGTTGACCAGGGAACGTGCGGGGTTCGAAGTTCGCGACGTCCATCCTTCACACTATAGCCGTATTTGTCCGATCGAAACGCCGGAAGGTCCGAACATCGGCTTGATTACATCACTGGCGACCTATGCGCGTATCAATAAGTTCGGGTTTATCGAAGCGCCTTATCGCAAAGTAGTGAAGGGGCGTGTCACCGATGAGATCGAGTTTCTTTCCGCGATCGAAGGGGACAAGTTCATTATCGCGCAGGCGAACGCGAAAGTGGATGCCTCTGGTCGCCTGGTATCCGAAGCCATCTCGGCGCGAGCTGCCGGAGATTTTGTGACAGCTACCTCAGACAAGATTGACTATATGGACGTGTCGCCAAAACAGGTGGTGAGCGTGGCCACAGCCTTGGTGCCGTTCTTGGAACACGACGATGCCAACCGTGCCTTGATGGGATCGAACATGCAACGTCAAGCGGTGCCGTTGCTCACATCGGAGGCTCCGTTAGTCGGCACGGGAATGGAAACCGTGGTGGCGCGTGACTCGGGCTATGTCGTGCAGGCTCGGCGTGCCGGTGTCGTGGAAAGCGTGGATGCCACGAGGATCGTCGTGCGTGCCGATTCGAAAGAAGGTCGGAAAAAGAATGATGCCGGCCTGGACGCGTACGATCTGATCAAGTTCCAGCGCTCGAATCAGAGCACGACCATCACGCAGACACCAGTGGTGCGCCTTGGACAGCCAGTGAAAGTGGGACAGGTCTTGGCTGATGGTCCCGCCATTGACCACGGTGAACTGGCATTGGGGAAGAACATCCTCGTTGCCTTCATGCCCTGGGGTGGATACAACTTCGAAGACGCCATTCTGTTGAGCGAAAAGCTGGTGCGTGAGGATGCGTTCACCTCAATTCACATTGAGGAATTCGAGGTGGAGGCCCGCGACACCAAGTTGGGGAAAGAGGACATTACTCGTGACATCCCGAACGTCGGAGAAGAAGCGCTTCGGGATCTCGACGAAAGCGGGATTATCCGTATCGGGGCCGAGGTGAAGCCTGGAAATATTCTGGTCGGGAAGGTGACGCCGAAAGGCGAAACGCAGCTCACGCCGGAAGAAAAACTGTTGCGGGCCATCTTCGGTGAGAAAGCGGGCGATGTGAAAGATACATCATTGACGGTGCCTCCTGGCGTCGAGGGCATTGTCGTTGATGTGAAAATCTTTTCGCGCAAGGGGCTCGATAAGGACGAACGATCCAAGAGTATCGAAAGCGACGATGCGACGAAACTCCAGCGTGATCACCACGAGGAACTTCGTATCATCGACGAAGAAAAAACGAAGAAAATCAGGAAATTGCTGCTGGGGAAGGTGGTTGGTCGTGACTTAATGGACCCTGAGAGCGGCGATGTCATTCTGAAGAAGAAGGGCAAGCTGACCGCAGAGATTCTCAAGCGGTTGCCGGATGAGACTGTCCGGTACATCATTCTGAGCGATCCTGACGAGCAAAAAGAGCTGGAAGACGTCGAGCGGCGGGCGAAGGAGCAGATCGAAATCCTTCAGACGCTGTACGACGAGAAGGTTGGGCGTCTGAAGCGGGGCGATGAGCTTCCCCCTGGCGTGATCAAGCTCGTCAAGGTGTATGTGTCGATGAAGCGTAAGATTCAGGTTGGCGACAAGATGGCCGGGCGGCATGGAAACAAAGGCGTGGTCTCTCGGGTCTTGCCCGAGGAAGACATGCCCTGCTTGCCAGATGGGACGCCGGTGGAAATTGTGCTCAATCCGCTTGGCGTGCCGTCACGTATGAACGTCGGTCAGATTCTAGAAACTCACCTGGGTTGGGCAGCCAAGGCATTGGGAATCAAGGTGGCCAGCCCGGTGTTCGATGGAGCGTCAGAAACAGAGATTAAGGAACTACTCAAGAAGGCGAATTTGCCGACTAGCGGGCAAACTATGCTGATGGACGGGCGGACTGGGGAAATGTTCGGTAGCCCCGTCACAGTTGGGTACATGTATGTCTTAAAGCTCCACCACTTGGTCGACGACAAGATTCACGCACGGTCGATCGGTCCCTATTCGCTCGTTACGCAGCAGCCGCTGGGTGGCAAGGCTCAATTCGGAGGCCAGCGGTTGGGAGAAATGGAAGTGTGGGCGTTGCAGGCCTATGGCGCTGCTTCCACGCTGCAAGAGTTCTTGACGGTCAAATCCGACGACGTGCCGGGCCGATCGCGGATGTATGAAGCGATCGTCAAAGGTGAGCCGTTCCTGGAGCCTGGATTGCCCGAGTCATTTAACGTCTTGGTCAAAGAGCTCCAGAGTTTGGGGCTCGACGTCGAGCTGATTAAGTCGGAAGACTAACCCATTTGTGTGCCGGCCTACGCGGCCGACATCAGAGGAGGTCATTACCTTGGAAGGCGTCTATACATTGTTTGAGAAGCCGCGTGATGCGGTGTCCTTCGATTCGATGCGGATCAGGATCGCGTCACCCGAAAAGATTCGGTCGTGGTCCTACGGCGAAGTGAAGAAGCCTGAGACCATCAATTATCGGTCGTTCAAGCCGGAAAAAGACGGCCTATTTTGCGCGAAGATTTTTGGCCCAATCAAGGATTGGGAATGCAACTGCGGTAAGTATAAGCGCATGAAGCACCGCGGAATTGTGTGCGACAAGTGCGGTGTGGAGGTCATTCAGTCCAAGGTCCGCCGGGAGCGCATGGGCCATATCGAGCTCGCAGCACCGGTCGCACATATCTGGTTCCTCAAGGGCGTGCCGAGCCGGATTGGAACCTTACTCGACATGAGCCTTAAAGGGCTGGAGCGGATTCTCTATTTCGAGAGCTATGTCTGTGTCGATCCAGGATCGACAGATTTGACGGAGAAAGAGCTGGTCTCGGAGGAGAAGCTTCGCTCGCTCCAATCTTCGTACGGCCCTGGTTCCTACAAAGTCGGCATTGGGGCTGATGCCATCCGAGAGTTACTCCGCAAGATTGACATCAATGCCAAGTGGGATGAGATCAAGGCGAAAGCGAAGACGTCGGCCTCCGCAGCGCTGAAGAAGAAATATGCGAAGCAACTGAAAGTTATCGAGGCGTTCCGCAAGTCTGAAAACATGCCTGAGTGGATGATCATGGATGTGATTCCGGTGCTCCCACCGGAATTGCGCCCACTTGTGCCGCTGGACGGCGGACGTTTTGCGACATCGGATCTGAACGATTTATACCGCCGCGTCATCAATCGGAACAATCGTCTAAAGCGGCTGATCGAGCTGAAGGCGCCAGGCGTGATTATTCGAAACGAAATGCGAATGTTGCAGGAAGCGGTTGATGCGCTTTTCGATAACGGTCGTCGCGGTCGCGCGATTCGTGGACCCAATAAGCGTCCGCTCAAATCGTTGAGCGACATGCTGAAGGGAAAACAGGGACGCTTTCGCCAAAACCTGCTCGGTAAACGGGTCGATTATTCTGGCCGAACCGTCATTGTCGTGGGGCCAGAGCTCCGGTTGCATCAATGCGGGCTGCCGAAGAAGATGGCGCTCGAACTTTTCAAGCCCTTTATCTTCCACAAGCTGGAGGAGCGAGGCGCGGCGACGACGATCAAGAGTGCCAAGCGCTTGGTCGAAAAAGAACGGCCGGAAGTGTGGGATGTGCTTGACGAGGTTATTCGCGAACATCCTGTGCTGCTGAACCGTGCACCGACGTTGCACCGTCTCGGTATCCAGGCGTTTGATCCCGTGTTGGTTGAAGGCAAGGCCATTCGGCTGCATCCGCTGGTCTGTGCCGCATTCAATGCTGACTTCGACGGTGACCAGATGGCGGTCCACGTTCCGCTCTCGGTCGAAGCACAGGTCGAGGCACGCGTGCTGCTAATGTCGATCAATAACATTCTCTCGCCTGCCAACGGCAAGCCGATTGCGGTGCCGTCGCAGGACATGGTGCTCGGTTGTTATTGGCTGACCAAGGAGCGTGCAGGATGCAGGGGAGAGGGGAAGGTGTTCGGCTCGCCTGAGGAAGTGCGCATTGCGTTCGATTCCGATTCGCAAGGACTGGAAGTGCACGCGCGGATCAAAGTGCGCATCGAGGGAAATCTTGTTCAGACTACCATTGGGCGAGTCATCCTGTCGGACGTGCTCCCTCCTGGATTGCCGTTTGCAAACGCGAATAAGCTTATGACCAAGAAGGAAATGACCAAGCTGATCGATACGGTTTATCGCCAATGCGGTCACCGCGAGACCGTGACGTTCCTCGATAAGGTCAAGGACACAGGGTTCGAATATGCCACGCGTGCAGGCATCTCGATCTGCATTGACAACATGCATATTCCGACCAAGAAGCAAGAATTGCTGGGGAAGGCTCAGCATGAGGTGACGGAGATCGAGCGGCAGTATGCCGAGGGGTTGATCACCAACGGCGAACGCTACAATAAGGTGATCGATATCTGGGCCCACGTAACTGAACAGATTGCCAATGAAATGATGAAGGAATTGGGCGCGGGTGGCGATCCGAACAAGGTAGAGTCCTTCAATCCAATCTTCATGATGGCGGATTCCGGTGCTCGAGGCAGTTCGCAGCAGATCCGCCAGTTGGGCGGTATGCGCGGATTGATGGCAAAGCCGTCCGGCGAAATCATTGAGACGCCGATTACCGCCAACTTCCGAGAAGGACTAACCGTGTTGCAGTACTTCATTTCGACGCACGGTGCCCGCAAGGGGTTGGCCGACACGGCGTTGAAGACGGCAAACTCCGGTTATCTCACGCGCCGCTTGGTGGACATTGCGCAGGATGTGATCATTAACGAAATCGATTGCGGCACCACCGATGGCATCACTGTGAGCGCATTGGTCGAGGGGGGCGAAATTATTCAGCCGATCGAAGAGCGGGTGTTGGGACGGTTGGCCGCAGAGGATATTCGCGATCCAGTGACCGGTGAGATCATTGTGTCGTTCAATGAGGAGATTGATGAGGATCGGACGAAGGCGATCGTGGAGGCCGCGGTCGACCACGTCAAGATTCGTTCGGTGCTGACCTGTCAGTCACGCCGTGGAGTCTGTCGATCGTGTTATGGGCGTGATTTGGCCCGCGGACGGTTGGTTGAAAAAGGCGAGCCCGTCGGTGTCATTGCGGCACAGTCGATCGGCGAGCCTGGGACACAGCTGACCATGCGAACGTTCCACATCGGTGGAACGGCGAGCAAAGTGGTTGAGCAGACGGTGACCCAAGCCAAACATGCCGGCACCATCAAGTTCATGAGCTTCGATGCCAAGAAGAATGCTGACTTCAATAACGCTGGGATCGCAGTCCAGAATAAGGATGGTGAATGGGTCGTGATGAATCGGAACGCCAAGATCGCCATTGTCGATGAGACAGGGCGCGAGCGTGAAAAGTACGGAGTCGTTTATGGTGCCAAGATCAAAATTAAAAATGGCGGTCGTGTCGAGGTGGGCCAGAAAATAGTGGAATGGGATCCGTACTCACTGACTATTCTCACCGAGGTCGGCGGGAAGGTGGCATATGGAGACATCATCGAAGGTGTCTCCATGAAGGAAGAGTTCGATGAAGTGACCGGCCTGTCCCGCAAGGTCATCGTTGAACATAGTGGCGCGACGTTGCGTCCGCGTGTGTCGATCAAGGATGAGGGTGGGAAGACTGCAAAGGTTGCAGCGGCGGCAAATGTGGCGCGCTATCTGCTCCCGGTCGGGGCGCATATCTTCGTCGAAAAAGGCGCAGTGGTCACTCCCGGTGATGTGTTGGCCAAGATTCCCAGGGAGACGACCAAGACGAAAGATATTACCGGTGGTCTGCCTCGCGTGGCTGAGTTATTCGAGGCTAGAAAGCCGAAGGAAACTGCTGTCATTAGCGAGATCGACGGCGAAGTGTCGTACGATGGTTTCGTGAAGGGTATGCGCAAAGTGCTGGTCAATAATAAGATGGGTGATGTGAAAGAATACTTCATACCCAAGGGCAAGCACGTCAACGTGCATGAGGGCGATTGGGTCAGGGCCGGAGAGCCGTTGATGGATGGATCGGCCAATCCGCACGACATCCTTGATGTGCTGGGTCCGAACGAGTTGCAAAAGTATCTCGTCGACGAAGTGCAGGATGTTTACCGGTTGCAAGGTGTGACGATCAACGATAAGCATATCGAGGTCATTGTGCGGCAGATGCTGCGCAAGGTCAGAATTGAAGATCCTGGCGATACGGAGTTCTTACCAGGCAGTCAAGTCAATAAGCTGTTATTTGACGAAGAGAATGAGCGAGTGTTGGCTAAGGGCGGACAGCCGGGACTTGGGAAACCAGTACTACTGGGTATTACCAAGGCGGCATTAACTACGGAGAGCTTTATTTCGGCGGCCTCATTCCAGGAGACCACGCGTGTTTTGACGGAAGCGGCAATCAACGGGCGCATTGATAATCTGTTGGGCCTGAAAGAGAATGTGATCGTCGGTCGCTTGATTCCAGCTGGAACCGGCTTCGAAGAATATCGGGATACCTTTGTCATCAGTCCCAAGCCTGAGCCCGTGATTGCCGGTCAGGGAGAGGGTGTGGCGCTTGCGCAAGAGGCCGTAGCGACAGGATTGGGTGAGCCTGCTCGTTCATAATGCATGAGGCGCTGAAGTGGGCTTGACACCGGGATCAATGCTCATTACAATCGACCGGCTTTGCCCTTGACGGGTTGAGTCGAACGGTCAAACAATGCCGAAGATGAGAGTGATGTACTAATGCCAACGATCAATCAGTTAGTCAGGAAAGGTCGCCAGCTGGCGCACGCGAAGACTAAGAGTCCTGCACTCAAGTCCTGTCCGCAGAAACGTGGCGTGTGTCTTCGTGTCTATACCTCAACTCCAAAGAAGCCGAACTCAGCGCTGCGGAAAGTTGCGCGTGTCCGGTTAACGAATGGGATGGAAGTCACGACATACATCCCTGGTGTCGGCCACAATCTTCAAGAACACTCCATCGTGCTCATACGTGGTGGCCGTGTGAAGGACTTGCCGGGAGTACGCTATCACATCATCAGAGGTGCTCTCGATGCCGTCGGTGTGGCAGATCGAAAGCAGAGTCGTTCGAAGTATGGAGCGAAGCGGCCCAAGTAAGAAGATTTTCACCGTTTGGTACCGAGAGAGTGAATGACACATGCCAAGAACTAGATTTTTAGACCACCGCGATCCTCTGCCTGATGTGCGATATCGGGATAAGCTCGTCGGTAAATTTTTAAATATCCTGATGTCGGCTGGAAAGAAGAGTACGGCCGAGCGCATTTGCTACGGAGCCTTCGATGTCATTCAGGAGAAGACCGGCAACGACCCACTAAAAGTATTTCGGGCGGCGATTGATAATGTGAAGCCGGTCGTTGAAGTGAAGTCCCGTCGAGTAGGCGGTGCCTCGTATCAGGTGCCGGTAGAAATTCGTCCAGCTCGCAGAATGTCGCTGGCTCTCCGATGGTTAGCGGAGTATTCACGTACTCGCGGCGGTAAGAGCATGAGAGAGAAGCTTGCGGCTGAGTTGCTGGATGCGTCGAACAATACGGGGGCGGCGGTTAAGAAACGGGAAGACGTACATCGGATGGCGGAAGCCAATAAGGCCTTCGCGCACTATCGCTGGTAGCGTCGTTCTGTGCTGCAGCTGGGCCTTGCTGCGATCCGCTCACGCGGGTGTGCGTCAGTCGCAGTGTTTCACTGGCTCGGGTTGCGGCACATATATTTTTAAGGGAAGTACGTGGCGCGTCAATCACCATTAGAGCAAACTCGGAACATTGGCATCATGGCTCACATTGATGCCGGTAAGACGACGACGACTGAGCGCATTCTCTACTACACCGGGATCTCGCACAAGATGGGTGAGGTTCATGAAGGCGCGGCGACGATGGATTGGATGGAGCAGGAGAGGGAGCGCGGCATTACAATTACGGCTGCTGCGACGACCTGTTTCTGGCGCGACCATCGCATTAATATTATCGATACCCCGGGGCATGTCGATTTTACGATTGAGGTTGAACGGTCGCTTCGGGTACTCGACGGGGCTGTGGCGGTGTTTGACTCCGTGCAGGGGGTTGAGCCGCAATCTGAGACGGTCTGGCGGCAGGCGGATAAGTATAGTGTCCCGAGGATCGCGTTCATGAACAAGATGGACCGAGTCGGCGCTGATTTTTATGCTAGCGTACAGACGATGATCGATCGGTTGGGAGCCAACCCTGTTCCGATTCAGATCCCTATCGGCCGCGAGTCTGAGTTCAGAGGATCGATCGATCTCGTGACCATGAAAGCCTATGTGTATGACGATGAGACGCTTGGGGCCAAGTATGTAATCAACGAAATTCCGGCAGATCTGCTTGAGCGAGCCAAGGAATACCGTGAGAAAATGTTGGACGCGGTCGCGGAATTCGACGAACAGGCGATGGAAAAGTATCTCAATGGTCAGCCCTTAACGGAAGAGGAAGTCCGTCGAGCCATTCGGGCCGGCGTGATTTCGATGAAGATGACTCCTATTCTGTGCGGATCGGCTTTTAAGAACAAAGGCGTCCAGCAGTTATTAGATGGAGTTGTGGATTTTCTTCCGTCTCCTCTCGATGTCGAATCGGTGGCCGGGATTGATCCGAATACCGAACAGGAAGTGAAGCGACGTCCGTCAGATAGTGAACCGTTTGCGGCCTTAGCCTTCAAGATCATGACTGATCCATTTGCTGGTCAGCTCACCTTTCTGCGGGTGTATTCAGGCACGCTGAAGACGGGAACGTCAGTCGCGAATGTGACGAAGGGGACGAGGGATCGCGTCGGACGTCTCCTGAAGATGCATGCGAACAAGCGGGAAGACATTGATGTGGCCTATGCGGGTGATATTGTTGCGGCCGTCGGACTAAAAGGGGCGACGACCGGAGACACGTTGGCCGATGAAAAGCAGCCAGTCCTGCTCGAAGTTATGAAGTTTCCTGAGCCGGTCATCGCCATGGCGGTTGAGCCGAAAACCAAGCAAGATCAAGAGAAGATGGGGTTCGCGCTCCAGAAGTTGGCGCAGGAAGACCCATCGTTTCGAGTGAAGACGGATGAGGAGACTGGACAGACCATCATTGCCGGGATGGGAGAGTTGCATCTCGAAATCATCGTCGATCGCATGTTACGTGAATTCAAAGTGGAGGCCAATGTCGGAAAGCCGGAGGTGGCTTTCCGGGAGACGATTCGAAAAAAGGCTGAAGCTGAGTCGAAGTACATCAAACAGACCGGTGGTCGTGGTCAGTATGGACATGTCGTATTGACGGTCGAGCCAGCTGAGTCAGGCAAGGGCTTGGATTTCATCAACAAGACCGTTGGCGGTTCTATTCCGAGAGAATTCATCCCGGCCATTGAAAAGGGTGTGAAGGAGCGGCTTGATTCTGGCGTCATCGCAGGGTATCCGATTCGTGATGTTCGTGTCACGGTCATCGATGGGTCGTTTCATGATGTCGACTCCAATGAAATGGCGTTTAAAATTGCGGGCTCAATGGCCTTTCTCGATGCCTGTAAAAGAGCTGACCCTGTGTTACTTGAGCCGATCATGAAGGTGGAGGTTGTGGTTCCTCAGGATTTTATGGGCGATGTGATCGGCAATTTGAATGGTCGTCGCGGCAAAATCCAGGGAATGAAGGCTCGGGCTGCTGCGCAGGCCATTGATGCGTTAGTGCCACTCAGTGAAATGTTTGGGTATGCGACCGATCTTCGGTCTCGAACGCAGGGCCGTGCCACGTATAGTATGGAGTTTGACCGATATGAGGCGGTGCCTCGGCAGATTTCAGAGGCCATTATTGCCAAGTATCGGGGTGAGTAGTTGGATTGCCTTTTGAGTGAGGACGGAAGGAGCGGGTATGGCGAAGGCGAAATATGAGCGGCGGAAGCCGCACGTGAATGTGGGGACGATCGGGCACGTGGACCACGGCAAGACGACGTTGACGGCGGC
>JAYTTD010000148.1:0-15088 GCA_043745235.1 Nitrospira sp.
GTTCCTGACATTTAGCGTCCATATGGATGGGCTGAAGGACGAGCACGACTTAGCCGTCTGTCGCGACGGTGTCTATGACGTGGCGGTGAAAGCGATCAAGGCGGCGCTGAAGCAAGGGCACCGGGTCACGACCAATACGACCCTCTTCGATGATGCCAATCCGGAGCGTGTACGGAAGTTTTTCGATGCGATGATGGAGCTCGGTGTCGAAGGCATGATGATTTCGCCAGGCTACAGCTACCAGAAAGCGCCGGACCAGCAGCATTTTCTGAGGCGAGAACGCACAAAGGAATTGTTTTCCCGTATTTTGGGGAATCCGAAGAAGGGGTGGCAGTTCAATCAGTCGCCGCTGTTTTTAGATTTCTTGATGGGGCGGCGGGAGTATCAATGCACGCCCTGGGGCAATCCGACCTATAACGTCTTTGGATGGCAGAAGCCCTGCTACTTACTCCAAGAAGGCTACGCGAAGACATTTAAAGAGTTGATGGACAGCACGGAGTGGGATCACTACGGAACAGGGCGGAATGAGAAATGCGCCGATTGCATGGTGCATTGTGGGTATGAACCGTCTGCAGTGGAAGATACATTTGGAACGATGTCAGGATTTGGTCGGACCGTCAAGCTGACGATGCTCCCTACCTCGCGATAAAAGCGGCACTAGTCAATAGTCGTTGGTCAGTCCCCAAAACAAAGATTCAATACAGGGCACACAATTGACCAATGACCTGTTTCTGCCATGACCGATACCAAAAACCATACTAGTGGAGGCGTAACTGGATCGCCCGAAGGTCGCGTATTTCAGCCGGCTTCGTTCGCTGAGCTAGCGGAGGCCGTGGAGCTGGCATTCGATTATCGCGGCGATGTGACGGTGTCATTGAAGTCCGGCGAATCCCTCAGCGGGTATCTCTTCAATCGTCAGGTCAACGGGTCAGATTCCTATCTTGAGGTGTTCCCTTCCGACAGTGCTCAGGCGCGACACATTCGCTACGACCAGATTGCCGCAATCGCCTTCACCGGGGAGGATACGGCCACGGGGAAGTCCTGGGAGACTTGGATCGCCAAGAAGGATTCGGAGCGACGCGCCGAAATAGAACGGGTCGCAGCCGACGCACAAGCACGAGGAATTGTATAAGTTCTCCCCCTGCCGCCCGCATCGCTGTTTCTCATTTTCCCCTACACAGGTTATTGTGCAGGCCTCCCTTCAAGTGCTTGAAAATGAGCTTACTTTTCCGTCAGTCGGATGGTCAGTTCGTTGACAACAGGTAGGGGCTATGTTAAAAATCCACCCTTAAAATTAGCCGAGATTGTCAGTGATCACACGTTCTATTGTGTGAGGCGGAATTCAGCGCTCGGTGACGGAAAAAGGCATTAGTTCGGAGCACGTGAGGGGCAGACAGATCGCACAAAATGAGTCACGATGGCGGGAATGGGTTCTAGCCATTGCAATAGTGGGAGCTCTCCCCTCGGTTGTGTCTGCGACGCATGAAGCCGACCACCGTTTTACGGTCGAAGGGGTTGTCTGCGGGGCGGATGGGAAAAGCAGCGCGAATGTAGATGTGCTCGTCAAGGATACAAGGATCTCCTACGGGCAGGTTGTCAAAACCGATGACAACGGGTATTACAAGGCAGCGTTTCATCTTCATAACGATAATCTCGGCGATCCGCTCCTGATTGAAGCGAACGGAGAGCGGCAAGAACAGAAAGTCTCGTTTGACCCAAAGGATCTGGAGGCAGAGCGAGTCATTCAGGTCAACTTTGGAACCGGCTGTGTACATGACAAGGGTAGTGCTCCTCTATGGCTCTATCTAGGGTCGGGAGCGATGGCGGCAGCAGTCGGTGGGTTCATAGGGGTCAAATTGATTCGTTCATGGCGGAAGCAGGAACAGAAACGGGGGAAGTCTCAGAGCAAGCGTAAGAAATAACCGAAGCGGTTCTTGAGACTGATGGGCATCTCACTGGACCGGTAATTCGAAGTGGCGAGGGAGTGCGTGTGGCGTCACGATATTCGTTAGGATCAGCGCTTTTACTGGAGGTACAATCCCACCGGTGAAAGCGTTTTTTTGTCTTTGCGTGAAAGTGAAACATCGTTGAAGTGGTCTGGGACAAAGGAGCACGGGAAGGTAATGAAGCAGATGAACGTTTCGCAGCTGGCGGTTCTGTTGGGCATGGGGCTCTTCCTGGTGGCATGCGGGGGAGAAGGAGGAGGGGAGGGGCCCATCGTTGCGCCGCCGCAGCCTCCTGCTGAGTGGGCTGACAAGCATATGCCGGCCGATTGGTGGAGCAATGCTGCAAAGTTGGAAGAAGGGCGGAAGCTCTACATCGGTGAAACCAACCCCGATGTGAACTGTGCCAGTTGCCATGGTAAGGACGGTAAGCCGACTAAGGCGGGCGCCCGTGACTTCCGCGTTGTCGAGCGGATGACGCTCTATTCCGATTCAGTATGGGCCTGGCGGATTGCTGAAGGCGTTCCCAACACGAAGATGAAGGCGTTTAAGAGCAAGCTCTCAGAAGAAGATATCTGGAAGCTGGTGTTGTTTGAACGGAGCTTCGGGTTAGCTGGGAAGGGATGGGACACCGACAAGAAATCGTGGGTTGATGCGGCAAGTGCCTCTGCTGCTTCGGCTGGAGCACCGGCCGCAGCTCCGGCTGCTCCGGCACCGGCTGGCAAGTAAGGGAGTTTCAGTTTCGTAGCGTACTGCCCGATATTGAGCCAGGAGGTTTCTTGCCCTGAACCTCCGGTTAGCCCAGTGGTGTGTTTGCGTAATGATGGCTTAGAGTGCCATGCGATACGCGAACAAACGGTTCGTGTTCATGGTCGTAACTAGCAGGCTTCGAGAAACTCGGTGGGCACACCGGAATTTCACTAGCCTGCTGTTTGGGATAACAGGAGTACGACACGTAGGATGCTTAAAAAGGCCGTCTTCTTCGCCCATCGTTCGTGAAATGTCGTTCGTCTCTCGTTGCAGATCCGGATGCAGAGTTCGCATGAAGTACGTTTCACGCTTTACGGGTGTTGAGGACGCCGCTTGACGGAAGGTGCGTCTTGGCGCACCGGGGTTGGGCGAGTGAGAAAAGAGACCTTTCCAGCATCCTGCCAGATCTTCTCGTTGCCCCTGTTAGTGCTTGTCGCGGAGTCACCTCACGGTTCACGGTGAAATGGCGCTATCCTGCATGACGCACAACCCCGCTGATACTCAAGGCCTTTGGCTACGTGTGTTAGCATCAAGATTATGACTGGAATGAAGCGCGGGTACTGCGGAATCGAAGGTGAGGATACGCCTTGGCTGTCTATCGGTGAGCCGCGGTAAAGAAGAAAAGACATGATGCAGATCTCTCAATGTCGGACAGGCTCCTAGCGGAGAGAGGCGGCGTAGTATCATGAAAACCTGGCAGCGCAGTCTCGTCGTGGTATGTGCCTTTCTGGCATTGCTCGGAGGAGTGGCCTATGCCCAAACTCCTGGCGCGCCTTCGGTAGAGTTTCCCTATACGGGTAATCGGACTGCCGTATGGATCGTCGCCCAGCTGCACACTCTCTTTGGGGCGTTCGTTCTCGGCGCCCCGATCTTTATCGTCATCTCAGAATGGTTGGGGTATCGGAAGCAAGACCTTCGGTACGATCGCTTGGCCAAAGAGGTGTCCAAGGTCACGGTCATTCTCTTCAGCATGACAGCCGTGACCGGTGGCCTGTTTATTTTCGTGCTCCTCGCGACATACCCGCAGTTCACCACATGGTTCATCAATCAGTTCTATCTCGTGTTTGCGGTGATCTACCCGGCGCTGTTCATCAGTGGGACCATCGTGTTGTATGCGTATTTCTACACCTGGGATGTCTGGAAGGATGAAAAGAAGGGGCGCCATATCGCCCTCGGTGTGCTCTTGAATCTCATCTGTATGATCACGATGTTTGTGATCAATGGTCCGACGTCCTTCATGAATACTCCGGTGAAGGCTGAGGGTATCTCCCCGCAAGATCTCCTCGCAACGGCGAGCTTGTGGGATAAGATCGCCAACCAAAGCTGGCTGCCGCTGAGTCTCCACCGCATCGACGGTAACGTGGCGTTCGGAGGATTTGTGACCGGCATGATCGCCGCCTATATGTACATGGGGGCGAAAACGCAAGAAGAACGGGCCTATTACGATTGGATGGGCTTTGTTGGAAACTTGATCGCCGTGGGCGCGACGCTGTTCCAGCCCTTCACGGGATTACTGTTGGCGTACGAGATGTGCGATTACGATTTTTCATTCTGTCCGTACATGATGGCCGACCAGCTCTCGATGTTTTTCGAAATGCAGGGAGCGATGGTCGGACTCATGTTCTTGGCCATTAACTATTACGGCTGGCTCAGTTTGAAACGCATTGAGGGGGCCGAAAAGGTCCGGATGACGATCCTGGCTCCCATCGTCATGGTGGCGTTACCCTTTGTCATGATGGCGGTGATGCATGTCTATTGGATTCCAGACCCGATGTCGCTGGCGTTCCTTCTGCCGTTGATTCTGGCGCCGTTTCTTTTCGGTCGATTCATCCCGATAACAGTCTCTGCGCGGACGGTCATGAAAATCGGCTTTTTGATGATCATTGTGAGCGATGCGATCTGGCTCACCCCCCGCGGATTCGCGGCCACTGGCGCCAATCTGGTGGCAGGGATGGAACTGCCGTCTAATTGGGACTTCCTGGCGTCGATGCCGGCAAAAATTTCCGCGATATTCACGTTGGTGTTTGTCACGGTCGTCAACTATGTCGTGTATAACCGGGCCATCAAGCAAGGCACGATTCTCTGGGGGAAAATCGATTTCGTCTCCCAGTTCGTACTGATTTTTCTGGCCTTCATTTCAATCTGGACGATGGGCTTGATGGGCGCCGTCCGTTCGCTGGTGAAGAAGTATTACCATACCTACAGTTTGATGCCTGACTTTACCGCGGAGTCCTTCACGCCGACGCTGTCGTATTCTGCCTGGTGGATTACCGGGATTACCGTCGTCTTTTTCACCGTGGTCAGTGTGGCCGTGATCGTGGCCCTTCGGTCTTCCAGCTCGAAGGCACGCGAACCCGAAGGCAGTCCTGTTCCTGTCAGGGCCAAGTAACCTGGATGCGGAACGCCTGTTGAAAGAGCGAGAATCTGCATGGGGAATGTGATGAAGAAGCTGGCGATTGGTCTGGTGGTCGGCGGTATTCTTGTCGGTGTCACGAGAGCACTGGAGTTTCCCTTTGTCTTTCAAATGCTGTTCCTCGGCTTCGCGATGCTGGGGGCTATCGTCTTTATGTTGCTGGACGCGCCGCCGCTCAGGACGATGAGCGGGACACAGTCCGTCGTCGTTCTCGTGGCATTCTATATCCTCTTGTGTATGGTCTGTATCTCAGGCGCGTCGTTTCTTCCACAATTTGATCCTGAGGATGAAAAGGGGAAGATCGCAAGAATTTTAAAGCCCCAGATCGATGCCTCTGAAAAAGGAAAAACCGAGGAATTGATTGCGCGTGCCAAGGCGCTTGATGAGCAGGTGAAAGCCCTAGAGGTGCGGCTCATGGCTCTGGGTGGAGATCAGGCGATGAAGGGGCCGCCGACTGGTATTCCTCCTGCTCCCCCCTCAACGACCAGCGTGGCGGCCGGAGATTTCATGAAGCTGGGAGAGGAACAGTGGCAGCTGATGGAATGCTACAACTGCCACAAACTGAGGGGTGAGGGTGGAAAGAAGCGCGGTCCGGAGCTGGACAACATCGGCACCTATCTCACCGTCGACGAGATTAAACGGAAAATTATGGATCCCAAGAGCTTCATGGCTGAGGGATTTGAGAAGGAGTGGGAGAAGGGTAGGATGCCCGACAAGTTTAAGGACCTCATGGAGCCCAAGGATATCCTGGCTCTCGCCTCCTGGCTGGGTACATTCAAGAACACATCGGTGAACACGCCAAGGCCGATTAAGAAGAAGTAGGATGCAGCCTCAATTAAAATCGAAAGTCCGCTGTGCGGATCGAGAAGTTGGAGAAGTGTCCAAGGTCATCATGGACCCGCTGTCCCATGAGGTCAGCCATCTCGTCGTGTCGATGAACGGCACGGGCGAACGGCAGGTGCTGATGGGCGCGGTGCAGACTGTGACGGACGATTTGGTGCAACTGCGATTGTCCTCGTCCGAAATCATGGCCTTGCCGCCCTTCAAGCGTGAGGACTATGTCACGTTGCATGAAATAGAAGTCCCCGGCCTTGAGAGAAATATTCACGTCACACCTGGCGAAGTTTTAGTGCCGTTCCCTGAGTTGGAGCGGAACGTCAAGCGGCGAAAGTTCTTCGCGAACCTGACCTACGTGACGGGGCTGTTTATCGGACTGCCGCTGGCCTTTCCCATACTGAAGTACTTGATGAATCCGATGTATGCGCCGATGGACAACAGATGGCTGAAGATCGGCAACATCGCGAAGGTGAAGGTGGACGACGTCGGAACCCAGTTCAAGTATAAGCGCACGGTCAAAGAAGCCTATATGCCAGAATCTGCGATTGAGAAGAACTCATGGGTGGTCAAGGCGACTCCCGCGGTGCTGGAAAAGGTCTATCGGGGGAAGGATATGGAATTCCGGGATGCCGGAGGGAAAGCCATCTGGACCAATAAGAAAGATGTGCCGTATCTGGCATTTTCCGGCAAGTGCCCCCATCTTGGTTGCGCATTTAAATGGCGAAATCACAAGCTGCTCGGGCCGGTCTTCCTCTGTCCCTGCCACTTGAGCATCTATGATGCGTCCGGTAAGGTGCTGGACGGTCCTGCCCCGCGCCCCCTCGACCTGATGCCGATTCAGGTGTCCGCGAGTGGCGAGGTGCACATTATCGATATGGAATTTAAAGCCGGGACGAAGTCCCAAACGCGGATTGTATAGAGATGAGCGACACTCCTTCTGCCGGTACGCAGACAACGGTCGCAGAACGAGTTTTTGCGTTTGTCGATGAGCGCGTAGGGCTGAAGCAGCTTGCAGCCAAGATGCTCAATGAGTCGATCCCGGGCGGCTCACGCTGGGCCTATGTTTTCGGGTCGATTCTGTTGTTTATCTTCAGCATGCAGGCGGTCACGGGCGTGCTGCTGATGTTCTACTACGTACCCACCGCCGACCATGCCTATGCGAGTACCCAATACATTATTCATGATGTCGACTATGGCTGGTTCCTGCTGAGCTACCATTTCTGGGGCTCCACAGCCATGGTGATTTGCGTCTTTGCGCATATGTCCCAAGTCTTTCTCTGGGGTGCGTATAAGAAACCGCGCGAACTCATCTGGCTGGTTGGGCTAGCGCTCTTCGCGCTCGTCATGGGATTCGGTTTCACGGGCTATTTGCTCCCATGGGATCAGCGAGCCTTTTGGGCCACGACCGTCGGCGTCGAGATTGTGGATAAGGTGCCGGTGATTGGCGACTTCATGGCGCGCTTCCTCAAGGGAGGTCCGACCCCTGGACAGATGACATTAAGCCGGTTCTTTGTCATTCACGTGATGGTGCTTCCGGCAGCCCTGATCGGGTTGGCAGGGTTGCATCTCTTCCTCTTTCGATGCGCGGGACCGGCTGGTCCATTCCGAGGCACGCCGGTGGAGCTGAAGGCGAAGACCGACTATTTCTTTCCACGGCAGATTTGGAAGGACGTCGTCGGGATGGCGATGGTCTTTGCCTGCATCAGTGCGCTGGCCTTCTGGGAGCCGGTGGTCCTGTTGGAAGAGGCGACGCCTGACCCGGGCGATTATCACCCGGAACCAGAATGGTACTTCTTGTTCATATTCCAGCACCTGCGTCTGAGGATGTTTTCCGGGGAGATTGGACAGATATTCGGGTCGATCGTAGGGCCAGGCCTCCTCGGGGCTGTGCTGGTGCTCTTGCCCTTCTTCGACCGCAACCCCGAGCGGAATATTTTCAAGCGCCCGTTCGCGCTGACCCTTTGGGTGGTGATCACGGTTTCGATTCTGATGTTCACAGTCTCGGCCATTATCAATCGAGACTTTTTGGACTAGTGTGAATCCATGTTGAGTGATCTGTGCAGAACGACGAAGTCATCCGCGCTCGCGGTCATTCATCGTTGGGTACGTGTATGAACGATCCTATGTCCCCCACAAAACTCGGGTTCGGCATTCTCTGGCCCGCCTTCTGGACCGGCTTGCCGATCAAGCTTGCCCTCGCGGTACTTTTTCTGTCGTTCGGGATCATGCATGTTGAAACCAGAATCGCGCTGGCATTTTTGACGCTTCTGGCGAGTCCTGTCACGGTGTTTGCGCTTCCAACGATCACCATGGGATTGGACTCAACCATCGGTGAAGGAGTCGGCATCACGTTGCTGTTCTTACTGGCGATTCCGATCGACATCTGGGCGCTCGGGGTCGCGGGACGAACATTTTTCCTTGAACGGTGCCGGCTCGAGCCGCCAGCTGGATTAGGGCTGACTCTTTGGTGGAAGTGCGCATTGGTCGGCGCCATGTACTTACCGATACTCTGGGTGGTTGAGGGTGCGACCACGGACGCGGCGATCTCTGCCGCCCATGCGATGTTTGAAAATGATTTTCTGAAGGGCACTCCTATTGCGGAGCGAATCAGCATTGAGCTGACTCTCTGGGGTACTGTGGTCACGGGGGTGCTTCTGTGGTTGCTCGTCATCGGCTTCTCTCTCGTGGGACGGATGATCCGTAGCACGGTGCAGTCGGCACGACAGGCCTCAGAGAATTATGAAGGGCTCATTACCCGCTGGGATCTGATGCGAGTGCCGGCCGATCAAGGATTGATGTTGACAGCATTATCCGGTGTGGCCGTGGTGTTGTCACTCCTGTTCTGGTCTTCTCTCCCAGTGTTTACACCTCATCCGCACGAATGTTGCAAGAAGGTGGAAGCGAAGGCGACGCCAGAATTCAAACCGCTTGAGACGCTGAATAATGACGAAAAGATGATTGCACAGCTTGCGGCACGGGTTGAGTTTTTGATAGAACAGCAGGCGGTCGCCCAACTGGAAAAGGAAAAGAGTAAGAAAAAAGGCAGGGCAGGCAACGAAGAAGTGAAAGAGCCGGATATAGCAGACCCGGCTCCGCCCGCCGTCAAGGAACCATAACGTGGGAGATGATGAGGTGAGGGTAATGCAACATCAGGGTGGTTGGATTCAGCGGCTTCTCCAGGCAGGGAGGGATCATGGAGGGGCGCTCTCAATGCTCGCGATCGCTGCGGGCCTCCTCAGTCTTCCTGCACTGGCCTTTGGGGCAGATGCCACGCCGCCAGCCCCGGTCGAGTACCGTGATGTGCCCTACGTCGGCAGCCGTAACGTGATCTGGGTTATCGCGCAACTTCATTTGCTGCTCGCGGGATTTGTGCTGGGTGTGCCGCTGTTCGCCTGGATATGCGAAATCGTCGGCTGGAAGGGCGGCGAAAAGCGCTATGACAAACTCGCCAAGGAGTTCACCAAGCTGTTGACCTCCGCCTATTCCACGACCGCGCTCTTCGGCGCCATCCTGCTGTTCCTGCTGATCGGGTTTTATCCCAAGCTGATGAATTACCTGAGCGATATTTTCTTCCCGTCGTTTATTGTCTATTGCATCCTGTTCTTGCTCGAGACCGCCACGCTGTATCTCTATTGGTATGGCTGGGACGCGATGCAAGATGGCCGCAAGAAGACCTTTCATATTTTCCTCGGCTTCTTGCTCAACTTCTTTGCGTTCTTCATCATGATCATCCCGAACTCCTGGGCGACGTTCCAATCCAGTCCCGTGGTGCTTGCCGAGGGGTCGGATATCGCGCGGGCCTGGGCCGCAACGTGGAATCCCACCTGGTGGCCGGTGAACATTCACCGCATTATTGCGAACGTGGTGCTCGGCGGCTACATCTGCGGCGCCTATGCCGGGATTCGCTATTTATCTGCCCAGACTCCGGAGGAGCGCAACCACTACGACTGGATGGGCTATGTCGGGAACTTTATCGGCGTCTTCGGTCTGTTGTCGCTTCCGTTTGCCGGCTACTGGCTCATGCGTGAAATTTACCAGTACAACCAGCAGATGGGCATCACGCTTATGGGAGGCTTTCTGTCGTGGTTGTTCATCCTGCAAGCCATGCTCATCGGGGTGCTCTTTCTCGGATCGAACTATTATTTCTGGATAGGGATGACCTATCGCATCCCCGGATCCGACCTGAAATACAAGAAGCAGATGTTGGCGATGTTGATCGCGCTCCTGGTGTGTCTAGGGATCTGGATGACGCCCCACTCGCTCGTGGCCAGCATGGAAGAAGCGAGAAAGATGGGGGGTAGCCACCATCCACTTCTTGGCGTCTTCGGCGTCATGTCCGCCAAGATGACCGTCGCGAATCTCATGATTCTCGTGACCTTCATGAGCTTCATTATGTATTGGCGGGCCGGCAAGCAGGAAACGGCGGGCTGGGCTACGGCGGCGAAAGTGTTTATGGGTCTTGTCCTTGCCCTCTCGGCAATTGCGGTGATCGTCCTCGGCGTGTGGGGGTATTTCGTTCCCGCGATCATCCGCATCAATTATTTCTCGACATCGCAGGTGTTGGTCGTGCTCGGTGTCATGTTGACGATTACTCCGCTGACGAGCATTCTGCTGAAGAGCGCCAAGACCACGAGTGAAATGGTCTGGGGCGTGATGCCTCCCCGTGCCGGCTATTCCCTCGTGCTCAATGCGATCATGATCATCCTCCTGATGACGCTAATGGGTTATGCACGGTCGTCCTCACGCGTCCATTGGCATGTCTATGGTGTGCTCCGTGACACGTCGCAATATGCATTTTCACCGTCGCTCGGCTATGCATCTGGAATCATGGCCTTATGCACATTCTTATTCTGTATGATTGTCGCCTTCATTTTCTGGGTGGCCACCATGAGCGATAAGGCGAAAGCGCCGGCGGTATCGAGCAAGACAGGGTTGCCGCACGGCCTGCCGGCGATGGCAGGCGGGTCGAGTGCGCTGGATGAACCGAACCGCAAGTTCTAAATCGTGAAGTTGGAGTGTAGCGCAACACTCAGGATCCGGCACTTCTAACGACCCGAAGGGGATATATGAGCGACGTTGTAAGATTGCAGTTGATTGGTCTCAGTGTGGTGGGGTTGGGGATTCTGGCCCTCCTCTTCATTCGCGCCACATTCGTCCGAGTCGTCGGATTTGTCTCGATTATCCTGGGCCTCTTCATGCTCGTCTCGTTGGCGGTGCCGCAAATGGCGTCGCTGCCGCCTATTGAAGAGAAGTTCGATATTGCTACGGTCAAAACACCGACCGACCTGGCGACCATCGGGCAAAAGATCTTTTTCAGTAAGGGCCAATGCGCACTGTGTCATACGATCGGGCCCAGTGAATCGGCCCGATGCCCAGACCTGAAGGGGATCGGAGCCAAGCTGAGTCGCGAGTTTCTGTATGAAAGCTTGACGAATCCGCAGGCCTACATCTATCAAGATTATCGCGTTGAAGGCATGGCGAAGGAATATCCGGCCACGATGCCGTACATCAATAAGAATCCCATCGGGCTGTCCAGGAATGAGATTCTTTCGGTCATTGCATTCTTGCAGCAGATGAGCGGGGAGCCGATTTCCATCGCGGTATCTGAGCTGGCAGCGCCGGAACAAGCCCCTGCCGTTCCGGTGCAGAAGGCAGCCGAGTCCAGCCCGGTAACCGTGGCGCAAGCGCATTGAGGAGGAACGTATGAAGGGTGCATTGGTCACGCCGGTCATTGTGATGGTGGTTGTTTATCTGCTGTTGAAGTTTGTCGTGCCCAATATCCCTGGCTCGGCGCCGCTGCCGTTCAGTGTCATTATTCTGTATATGATGCTGACCTTCGCAGGGATTGGGATGTTCTACACACTGAGCAAAGCATCCAAAGATGCCTTCTGGGGTCCGATGGAACGGTTTCTAACAGGGGAGAATATCGGCGGAATGCAGGCGTTGCGCTATGGCGTCCTGATTCTGTTCCCGTTGCTCGTCGGCTGGCAAACCTATAGCAGTACGGCGGTCAGTGATCAGCCGCCAGGGGAAAACCGGACGATTCATCCGGCCCCGCCCGGCGAATATGCCGGTTTGTCGAATCCAGTTGCCAAGACACCGGACGCCATCCAGCAGGGGAAGGGATTCTATGCTGCGTATTGTTCCCCCTGCCATGGTGGAAACTTCGATGGCAAGGGTCCGGCAGCCAGGGGTTTCAATCCTCCCCCGGCCAACTTCGCCGATCCTACGACGATCGCCATGCTCCAGGAGAGCTATCTCTTCTGGCGCATCAAGAAGGGTGGCGTCGGCCTCCCGATCGAAGGGATGCCCTGGAAATCCGCGATGCCTCGTTGGGAAGTCGAACTCCCGGACGAATGGATTTGGAAGATCATCATGGGCGAGTACGATGGAGCGCATCAATCACCGAGGACGTGGGAGTAGGGGGCGGAAGAACCGTCTGTGTTGCGTACAGTGTTCATATGTGCTCGAACAATGAGCACGATTCAGCGGTGCTCGTCCAGTACGCGTTGTGGAAGGCACATAGCCCCAGCCGCTGAGCAGTGAGGAGAGAGAGGACAGAACTTATGAAACGTGGACTGAATCAAATCCTTCCGAACGCCGTCGCGGGTGTCGGGCTTGTTCTGGGATTGTTGATTGTGCAGCCCGTCTTAGCCGAAGAAAAGGCCCCGGCCAGCGCGGATCCTGAAATGGCATCGGAAAGCAATTCTGTCAGCGCTTCGTTGGTGAAGGGCAGCCTGCCGGCCGATGACCCCACTTCGGCGGCGTGGAACACTGCGACCCAGGCGAGATTTCCCATGTCGCCTCAAGTCCATTGGCCGAACAGGATTCTGGATGCCACGGTCAAAGATCTGAGCGTGCGAGCCTTGCATGATGGAACCAATGTCGCCATTCTTTTGGAGTACGCCGATCCGACGGAAGATCCAGACGATTCAGCCGCGGTTGAATTCATGGTGGGCGATAAGAAAGCCCACTTTGCGCATGGCCAGCCGATGGCACAGGTGGAAGGCGGGTCGGTCAATATCTGGTTTTGGAGGAACAAAGACGCCAAAGGTGTGGACATGAATGCCAAGGGCTTTGGCACACTCAAGGTGCAAGAGCACCAAGACGTGAAGGCCAAAGGTGTCTATGCCAATGGGACATGGAAAGTGGTCTTTACGCGGCCACTCACCACCGAACATCTGGAAGAAGATACGCAGATTCCGACAGGCGGGTTTATCAATATTGCCTTCGCGGTCTGGGATGGCAAGAAGGACGTCAGCGGCGCGGTGAAGGAGAAGGGGTCTCAAAAGGCGGTCTCCTCCTGGTGGAATTTCCGTGCAGAGGCGCCACCGAATTATACCGGCTATTACTATGCGGCTGTCGCGGTGGGCCTGGCCCTCGGATTTCAGTTTGTTCTGATCCGCAAGCTAAAGAAAGGGCATTGAGCATGAAGGCGGCCCCCTTATATGTATCGGGAGTGGTGGGTGCACTGATTGGCATCGGGGTCATGGTTGCCGGAGGCTGTGCCAATGAGCAGCAGAAGAAAGGGCATGAACTCTATGGCCACTACTGCTCGCACTGTCACGGTGACTCTGGGCGTCAAAACGAAGGATACAATTGGTCTTCGATGCCCGATCCGAAGCCAAAAGATCTCACCAACAAGTCAGAGATGAGCACACTCAAAGACAAAGACATCTTCGATACGATTTACCGCGACATGAAGGATACGGGTGAAGGGGGCGACGAGATCGGTGACGACGAATTCGGCGTGCCCACCATGCCGTCGTTCAAGTACACCCTGTCTGAAGACGAGATATGGGCGATTGTCGGCTATGTCCGAGGCCTCCACGGCACGAAGTTAGAGTTTAATGTCGAGGAGCGGAAGAAGCAGTTGGCGACAGCACTTCTAACCGCTCAAGGCAATTTTGAGCAGGCGACGAAGACGTATGAGTCGGCTGAAAAGCAAGCCAGCGATGAGGCCGAAAAGAAAAACGTCGATGTCGATGATGCGGCCTCTGCTAAGGAAATGGCAGCCATGGGGCAGGCAAAAAAAGAACTCGATGCAGCGCAGGCCGCGGTGAACAATTTTACGTCAAGACCTGGGAAAGGGGTGAGTGTAGCCCGTCCGGATCTCACCGTGAAACCGGCGGAGGTTGCGAAGTTGGTGGAGCTTGGCAAGCGGTATTATGAAGACAAGTACGGCTGCAACGGCTGCCACGCCCTCGGTGGTGAGGGTGGTAAGGTCGGGCCGGCGCTCGACCGTGCAGGGGTGAGGCTGAACGCAACCTGGGTCTATCGGTGGCTGAAGAACCCGCAGGCAATGAATGCGGAAACCAGGATGCCGGCACTCGGGCTCAGCGATGCCGATGCCAAAGCCGTGACGATGTACCTGACTACGTTACGCGCGGCTGGCAATCCGGAAGGTTCGACCAACAAGCCGGAGGAGGCTCCGCCCGTCAAGCCGGCGAGCTGAGATCAGAAGAGAAATCCCGCGACCATTCCGATGAAGACCGTGACCCCTACCCACACATGTTGCTGAAACATGGAGAAGGGAGTAGGGGTCGGCACGGTTTTCCTGAGCTGCAGGGCTTGCCTCACGCACCACACGCCGATGGCAGCGAGTGCTCCATAATAGATCCAACCGATGTGGGCGAGCCAGCCTGCAAGTCCCAGCAATAACAGCATCGCGCAGAAGACCGTGCCGACGGCCAGCCACGTCGACGAACCAAACAACAACGCCGAGGATTTTACGCCGATTCGACGATCGTCCTCCTGATCTTGAAGCGCGTAGATCGTGTCGTATCCGATTGCCCAGCAGATGGTTGCAGCGAATAGGCACCAGGCTGGCGCTTCAATGGTCCCCCTCGACGCGGTCCACGCCATAATGGTGCCCCAGCCGAAGGCAATACCCAAGATGGCTTGCGGGATGTGGATGACGCGTTTTGCAAAGGGGTAGAGGCCGGCTAAGAGGATGGCGATCGGACTCAAGAAGATCGTGAGCGGGTCAAGGAATAGCACGAGTATTCCGGCCAGCACGAGGAAGAAGCCGACGACCAGCAGGGCCTGTATGACGCTGAGTTCACCCGATGCGAGCGGACGGAGCCGCGTACGCGTCACATGTCGATCGAAGGATCGGTCTGCTAAATCGTTCAACACAACCCCT
>JAYTTD010000149.1:0-47780 GCA_043745235.1 Nitrospira sp.
CGTGACATCGCCGAGATTCTTGAGCCGCGCGTCGAAGAAATATTCGAACTGGTTCGTCGGGAAATCACGCGCGCCGGCTACGAGGGCATGTTGGGGGCAGGGGCGGTCATTACAGGTGGAACGTCGTTATTGGAAGGGATGCCCGATGCGGCAGAACAGGTCTTGAATCTTCCAGCTCGCCGCGGTGTGCCCAGTGGGATTGGAGGGCTTCGCGATATCGTCAGTAATCCCATGCATGCCACGGGTGTCGGCCTGTTGCTCCATGCCCGACACCATGCTGAGGAGATGGCGACGGCTGGTCTGCGCAGCGGACGGCCGTTGAATAAAGTATTCCATCGTATGAAGTCTTGGATGTTCGAGTTCTTTTAACCATTCCGCGAGACGGATCGCCGTGACGCGGATTTTATTATCAAGGGAGGTGTCTTGATGTTTTCATTTGAAGAGGATGTCGTGTCCCCCGTTCGGATCAAAGTGATCGGTGTCGGTGGTGCCGGGTGCAACGCTCTGAACACCATGATCATGTCCGGATTGGCGCGAGTCGATTTCATCGCGGCAAATACTGATCTGCAGGCGTTGGATCGGTCGCAGGCATCGTACAAGGTTCAGCTAGGTCCTGAGCGGACCAGGGGGCTCGGCGCCGGGGCGAAGCCGGAAGTTGGGAAAGACTCGGCGCTAGAAAGCAAAGATCAGATTCGGGAGTGTCTTGAGGGTGCCGACATGGTGTTTGTCACTGCGGGGATGGGCGGTGGAACCGGCACCGGTGCCGCGCCGATCGTGGCGAGCATTGCGCGCGAACTCGGTATCTTGACGGTCGGGGTCGTGACGAAGCCTTTTTCATACGAAGGTCATCGCCGGATGGTTCATGCGGATGAGGGGATTCGCGATCTCCGTCGCCATGTGGATACCTTGCTCGTGATCCCGAATCAGCGGTTGCTCGGCATCGTCGACAAAGCGACGCCGCTGCTCGAAGCCTTCAAGGTGGCCGACGATGTCCTACGACAGGCCATTCAAGGGATTGCGGATGTCATCACGACTACCGGCCATGTGAACGTGGATTTTGCCGATGTCCGTACCATCATGTCGCATACGGGTCGCGCCGTGATGGGCATGGGGGTGGCGCGTGGGACGAATCGGGCGATTGAAGCGGCGCAAAAGGCGATTTGCAGTCCATTATTGGAGGAAGGCAGCGTGGAGGGCGCGCGCGGTGTGTTGTTGAATATCACCGGCGGGCCCAATATGTCGCTGCACGAGATCGAGGAGGCGGCCACGATTGTTCAGCAGACAGCCGATCCTGAAGCCAATATCATTGTCGGACAGGTGATCAACCCCGATATGGGCGACGACCTGGTCGTGACGGTGATTGCCACCGGATTTGAACGGGATGAGCAGTCTGCTCCGATTCCCGTGGCTGCGGCTCGGACGTCCCGCACCGGGCAACAGACGATGACCGGTGCCAGCCAGACGATGGGAGAACGCTCCTATGCGGAGCGACCCCTCAAAGATCTCGACCGTCCGACCTACTTGCGGCGGATGGGAGAGGCACGAGAGTCGATGGAGCGAGTGGCGGCGGTTGCTGACGATGAGTGGGATGTGCCGACGTTCCTGCGTAAGCAGGTCGACTGAGCCGACAGGTCTGTGGGGGTAAGTAGCCTCAGCGGAGTATGGCTATGAGTGCAGCGGTCATTACGGTTCCTGCTTTCGCGTCTGCGCGCGCCGGTGTCCGGCATTTCTTCGGCACGCGCCGACATGCGGACTCGCTGGCACTCGATGTAGGAGTGCCTGCTCGTCAATCTGAGGTGCAGGGGCTTGGTTGGCTGCTGTCCGTCAAGCAAGTGCATGGGACCGATGCCTTGGTGGTGGATCGTCCACTCACCGAGGCGGATCAATTTCACGGCGGGTGGGACGCCTTGGTGACCGATCAGCCCGGCGTGACGGTAGTGGTGCGCACGGCGGATTGTGTCCCTGTGCTCGTGCATGACCCACGTCGGCGTGTTGTGGCGGCGATTCATGCAGGCTGGCGAGGCGCAGTTGCAGGGGTTGTTTCGAAGACGATTGCCCTGATGGTGACCAGATTTGGATCGACGCGGTCGGATCTGCGAGTCAGTATTGGACCCTCGGCCGGTCTCTGCTGCTATGAGGTGGACGATCCCGTGCTCGACCGGCTCCGAATGGGATTGCCTGAGTGGGAGTCGGTTGTGCGGGACTATCGAGGGCACAAGGCTCGATTGGATCTCAAGGCCTTGATCCGTCGGCAAGCGGAGGAAGAGGGTGTGCCTGCACCCTCTGTTTCGGTGGTGAATCTGTGCACGATCTGCCAGGGTCAACTCTTTTATTCCTATCGACGGGAAGGCCGGGTGAACGGGACGATGGTCAGTGGGATCACCCTGCTCTCTCATCAATAGGAGCTGGCCGGTGCGTGCGCTGACATTTGCCAGGCGGTTTGGGTACAATGTTTTTGAATTATTAGAAACGGTTTTCGCTAATGCTGATCAGAAGAGCCAGCGATCCTGAACAGGCTCGTCCCTGCTTCTGTCGTCGATATGAGTTGGCGCTCCGTCTCTCACGCCAAGCGGTCGGCATGATTTCTTTGAAAGAACTCTCGATGGGTATTTCATACGATGATCATATTGCAGTTGACGAGGAAGCCACGATGGTGAGACTTGGCTCGGCTACTTTTGGAGTGTGGCGTGCCTAGCCCGACGATTAGGAGTAAGATTACGTTTATTGGGGGCGGCCAGATGGCTGAGGCCATGATCGGTGGTCTTCTATCAGGACAGGTGTGTTCTGCTGAGTCGATATGGGCGACAGATCCCGTTGCCGAGCGACGCGATCGCTTAAAAGGTCAGTTCGGCGTTCAGATTGGTTCCGCCAACTCTGAGGCTGCCGTCTGGGCCGATGTGGTCGTCTTGGCAGTCAAGCCGCAGACGCTTCCTGCTGTGCTCGGTGAGCTTGGCCCAACCTTGGCCCATGCCCTTGTGATTTCGATTGTGGCAGGAGTAACGATTTCGACAATTGCCGAACAGGCGTGCGGAGCGACGAGAGTGGTCCGTGCGATGCCGAATACTCCGGCATTGGTCCGGGAGGGTGTGACCGCTCTTGCGGCGGGTGCTGGGGTTTCCGAGAAGGATATTCACCTGGCTCGAACGATATTCGAAACGGTCGGCTTGGTGGTGGTGGTAGAGGAGCGACTCATGGACGCCGTAACCGGATTGAGTGGCAGTGGGCCGGCCTATGTATTTCAGGCTATTGAAGCGCTCGCAGATGGGGGAGTGATGATGGGCTTACCGCGGCAGACTGCCGAACTTCTTGCCGCCCAGACGGTGTTAGGCTCGGCTCGACTGGTGCTCGAATCAGGGGTGCACCCCGCTCAATTGAAAGATCGAGTGGCGTCTCCCGGAGGCACGACCATCGCCGGGCTTCATCAGCTCGAACAGAGGGGATTTCGTGCCGCGCTGATGGCGGCGGTCGAAGCGGCTACCACACGATCGAAGGAGTTGGGACGCTGATGTTTGTCGCGGGCAATGCTCTTTCAGGGGTGGCGACCATCCTTGACTATGTGTTATGGCTTTATATGTGGGTGATCATTGCTCGTGCCCTGCTCTCGTGGGTCAATCCGGATCCATGGAATCCCATCGTGCAATTTCTGAATCGTGCGACCGAACCCGTCTTGGCGCCGATCCGTCGATGGATCGGGTTGCGGATCGGGATGGATGTGTCGCCGATCATCGTGATACTCATCATTACCTTCCTGCAAATCGCGGTTGTGCAATCACTCAAAGAATTGGCCATAAGGATGAACTGAGATGACCATGGGGGATGCCATGAGAATGACACCGCTCGATATCCAGCAAATGGTGTTCAAGGTCAGCTTTCGTGGGTACGACAAAGAAGAGGTCAATCGCTTTCTTGAGGAGCTGGCGCAGACGGTCGAATTGTTGAATCGAGACAATGCGGTTCAGCGAGAAAAGATTCTATTTCTGGAACAGCAGCTCGCTGAACTGAAGCGGACGGAAGCGACATTGTCGAGCACCCTTCTGTCTGCTCAATCGCTGGCAGAGGATGTGAAGCGGAATGCTCAGCGAGAGGCGGATCTCGTCATCAAGGAGGCTGAACTGAAGGCCGGCGAGTTGATCCGTCAGGCCAGGGTCGAGCTGACCGACACGCAACGCGAGCTCTTGTCGCTCCAAAAACAGCGACTGCTCATGATTGAACGGTTGCGCGCGTCGTTGCGGATGTTCGAGCGCCTGTTTGAAGTGGAAGAACAGGAAGCATTCCGTGACGCCGAGACCGCATCGGAGGAAAAGCTCGAAGGAGAATCAAGTCCGGCGTTGTGACGTATTGGTGGACCTAGTTGGTTCTTATTCAGTGATGAGATTCTTGGTTTGCTTCGCGCCGCCCACCAGCAGCAGATTCCCGCACTCATGACAAGTCTCTCACCTATGGCCACCCATCACGTCATTCAGGCGGCACTGCAATCGGCCGTTGGCGACGGTGTTTTTCCCGGTGCCCAGTTGGCGGTGCGTCTGCGTGGCGAGTTGCAATGTGTGGCTGTAGCCGGGCAGTTGTCGTCAGAGCCTTCAGGCCTTCCCGTACAATCTTCTACCATTTATGACCTTGCCTCTCTCACGAAACCACTGGCAACGGCCACATCCGTGTTGCTGCTGATTCAGGGCGGCAAGGTTGCTCTTGATGATCCCGTGCAACAGGTATTAGCCCAACTTGAAGGGGCGCCGATCGGTCAGGCAACGGTGCGAGACCTTTTAACCCATCGCTCGGGCCTGCCAGGCTGGCGACCGTTCTATGAGCAGCTTGACGCACGAGGTAATGTCCCGAGGCCCCCTGGCGGAGATCAGCTCGTCAAGCAGCACGTGCTGAAGATGATTCGTGACGAACCGTTGATCTATGCACGGGGGGAGCGCAGTGTCTACAGCGACCTTGGATTCATGTTGCTAGGATTTCTGGCGGAGCGTCTCAGTGGAATGGCGCTGGATCTCTGGTGCGAAGAAGCCATCGTCCGACCGCTACGGGCCGATCCACTGATGTTTTGTCCAACAGCAGGGCGAGCGCAACTAGGTGTTGCACGCCCTACCGTTGATGCATTACGAATAGCCCCGACCGAACAGGACGAGCGGCGCAATCGGCTCTTATGCGGGGAGGTGCACGACGAGAATGCCGCGGCAATAGGCGGCGTCGCAGGCCATGCAGGGTTATTCGGGACTGCCGAATCGGTGCTGGCTGTTTCCGGAGCATGGCTCCGAGGCTATCATGGAAGAGAGTCGATCCTGGACGGGGAACTTGTCAGGCAGTTTACGACTCGGCAAGAATCTGCAGATCGATCGAGCTGGGCATTGGGATGGGATACTCCGTCGGAGCCGTCCTCGTCGGGATCCTATTTTTCCGAGCGGTCGTTCGGGCATCTCGGCTACACCGGGACGTCGCTGTGGATTGATCCGCTCTGCGAATTGGAGGTGGTGCTGTTATCCAATCGGGTACATCCGAGCCGGAGGAACGAGAAGATCAAGGTTTTCCGCCCCGGTATTCACGACCTGGTCTATCGGGAATTTGTGTCTGCGAGATAGTCGGGGCTACGCTGGGTCTTGGTAATCGATCCAGGTTTCTTTTTCGGCGAGATACTTCGTCCCTTTGAAATTGGCTCGGGTTCTCAGTTTACTGAAGCCGAATCCCTGCATCGCTTCGATGAGTTCTTGCACTGCAGCGGCTATGGTCGGATGGGAGTGCCCTTCGACGATCAGCGCTTCATACATGACTTTAGCTGCGTAGCCTGAGGGTGTTCGATTGACGAGGACTATGCGATTGAAATACCGATCGCTGGGGTCGACCCCTTCAACCTGGTGCTTTTCAACAAGCCCTTCTTTCTTGAAGAGCAGGGGAAGCGAACTCATTATTTCCTCCGTGGCACTCAACTGGAATGGTTCTGGGGCTTGATTATAGGGCTGCACTCAGCTGACTGCAAGCCGTTGACAACCGGGTAACGCCCTCCTATCATTTCCCCCCGCCGTGGTAGGCCGCTGTGTTTCAGAAGATATGAATATCCCCAACAGCTTAACCATCCTCCGTATTCTCCTCATTCCCTGCTACATTGGGTTACTGATATATGGCAGATTCACAGAAGCTCTCATCATTCTTATTGTAGCCGGACTCACTGATGCGCTTGATGGGGCGATCGCCCGTGTCAAGAATCAGCATACTCGGCTCGGAGCCGTGTTGGACCCTCTGGCCGATAAGCTGCTCCTCACCTCCGGGTTCATCACACTCTCGATGATTCATTTGATTCCGTCATGGGTCACCATCCTCGTGGTCAGCCGAGACGTGATACTGTTGATGGGAACGGCGGTGGCGCACTTCGCTGATTATCGCCTGGATCTTACCCCCACCTTCTTGGGCAAGGGCACCACGTTTCTCCAGCTGTCCTATGTCGTGTTAGTGATATTTCTGAGCTCTCGCCACATCGATCTCACCGTCATGCTGCCTCTCTTGTTCGGCATGGTTTCCTTCACGCTCTTGTCCGGGTTGCATTATCTCTACCGAGGCTTTCGGCACACCAATGCGATCGGCAGCTAAGTCCGGTATTGCTTGAGCCGACGTGCTTGGTCGCTTGCGCAGAGATTGTGCATTTGTTTGACAGGTTTTGGGGTGGCCAGTAGACTCGCCTGGTAGGTATTCCTTTCAGTCTACAACCGGCCAGATAATGGCCACATCGAAGGGTGAGTGTTGCGCATGGCTACCTTTGCGTATGTCGGACGAACCAGATCAGGTGCCGTCAAGAAAGGCGAGCTGAGCGCAAAAACCCGCGATGAGGCGGTGGATCAACTCCGCAAGCAAAGCGTCGTCGTCACCAGCCTCGAAGAAAAGAAGGGTGGCGCGGGGAAATTCACCCTGAGTTTCGGGTCCGGTCTCACCGATAAAGATCTGGTTGTATTTACCCGACAATTTGGCACGATGATCAATGCGGGTCTGCCCTTGGTCCAGTGTCTCGAAATCCTCTCGACCCAGTCAGAGAATAAGGTGCTGAGAGAGACTATCGGGGATGTAAAGACTCAGGTGGAGGCAGGTTCGACTTTTTCGGATGCCTTGCGGCGTTTTCCCAAAGTCTTCGACGATCTGTACGTCAACTTGGTGCATGCGGGTGAGGTGGGTGGACTGCTCGATACGATCTTGACGCGTCTCGCCGTCTACATCGAGAAAGCGATGAAACTCAAAGGGCAGATCAAGTCTGCCATGATCTACCCTCTGACGATCATGGGAGTTGCCGTTGCGGTTATCACGATTCTCATGCTGTTTGTCATTCCAATCTTTGCAAAGATGTTTCTTGAACTGTCAGGCGGGAAAGTGGCGTTGCCAGGTCCTACGCAAATAGTCATCGATGTCAGTAACTTCTTTATCGCGTACTGGTACGTCATTCTTGGGGCTATTGTGGGGACCATCGTTGGCATTAAAAAGTACTATGCGACCGTTAAGGGGCGCTTGGTCATTGATACGTTGCTTCTCAAGTTGCCAGTAGTGGGAGACTTAATTAGAAAAGCCTCAGTGGCCAAGTTTACCCGCACGCTCGGGACGTTGCTCTCTAGCGGGGTTCCATTACTCGATGGAATGGCCATCTGTGCAAAGACGTCGGGCAATAAGGTTGTTGAAGGAACCTTGCTTGCCGCGCGCACCAGTATCAGTGGGGGGAAAACCATCGCCGATCCCTTGGCAGCAAGCGGGGTTTTTCCGAAGATGGTAACGCATATGATCGCCGTCGGCGAGTCGACTGGCGCGCTGGACGCAATGTTGGGGAAAATTGCAGACTTTTATGAAGACGAAGTTGATCAGGCGGTTACCTCGTTGACGGCATTGCTTGAGCCAGCAATGATGGTGTTCCTGGGAATTGTGATTGGATTTATCGTGATTGCGATGTATCTCCCGATCTTCAAAATGGCGTCTGCGATCGGATAGTGATTGGCGTTCAGTTCCTTCCTCTTACGAAGTTGGGGCCTAGTTCCCCGCATGAAGGCTCTAAGCCTTTCCGGCCAAACCACTCGGCGCTTCAGCGCATGTGCGATGACACGATTTCTGGCCACTTATTCGAGGAGAGTGAACGAGGCATATATCTCTTCATCTCCCACCGATCTACTTCTCGCCATGTGGTCTTCCACTCATGAATGATTTGCGCACAAGACTGTATTGGATCATGGGGCTTCGCATAGCCCTTGTGACCCTGATGCTTGGCCTATCGCTTGTCTTCCAAGTCGCGAAGGGCGGGCGGGTCGAAACATTCTACACCCTGATTATTGTCACCTACGCACTGACGATCCCTTCCGCCATTCTGCTCCGCACGCTTGCCTCATCGGTAGCGCTCACGATATTTTTTTGGGCCCAGGTCGGGATCGACTTCTTCCTTGAAACGGTGTTGGTGGCTAGGACAGGAGGGATCGAAAGTCCCTTCGCGGTGTTGTATGTCATAACGGTGGCGGTTGCCAGTCTGGTTCCCCGTCGGCGAGTAGGGCTTCTTACCGCCTGTTTTTGCATTATTGTGTTTGGTCTCTTAACGAACATTCAGTTGTATGGGCTGATTGACGGATGGGGATGGCTGCCGCCGAGTCGGCTGACTGTGCCAGAAACATTTCAAACATTCGGCGTTTATGCCCTCGCCCTTCTGGTCGTTGGGATATTGGGAGGAACCTTAGCTGAACAGCTTCAGCAGGCGGATCAATCGTTGCGCGAGAAGGAGCAGGGACTGACCCGCCTCCAAGTCTTTCACGAGAATATCGTCCACAGCATCAGCAGCGGTGTGTTTACGGCTGATGCCATGGGGTGCATCACCTCATTCAATCCAGCGGCACAGGAAGCGACCGGGTATACGAGTGCTCACGTGGCCGGGCGTCCCTGGCGCGAGGTCTTCAACTGGCATCCCAGCCAACAATCAGACGAACAACTGAGTGGCGCCGTGTCTACGACGACGCGATTCGAAGTGGAATGCAAGCGTGCTGACGGGAATCGCCTGATTCTCGGTATGACTCTCTCGCCGTTGCAGGAGCAGGGGAAGCAGACAGGCTTGGTCGGCGTGTTCAAAGATCTGACGCAGATTCGAGATCTCGAAGAAGAGATGCGTCGCAAGGATTGGCTGGCAAGTTTGGGTGAAATGTCTGCCGGGATGGCCCATGAGATTCGGAATCCGCTTGGCGCGTTGGCCGGCGCGATGCAAATGCTCCGGAAAGACGCCATGGAAGACGAGACCAATCGCCGATTGATGGACATTGCGATCCGTGAGGCCACCCGGCTCGACAACATTATCACCGAGTTTCTTCAGTATGCACGTCCGGCGGCACTCACTCTCGCGGAGCACGATCTCAACAAAGTACTTGCTGAGACGCTCGATCTCGTTCAACATGAAGCGCGAACACGTTCCAAAATAAAAATCGTCACGTCTTTGGGAGCTGGGGCGCTCACGGCCCTGGTCGATCAAGATCAGTTCCGGCAAGTTTTCTGGAATATGGCGACGAACGCGTTTGAAGCGATGCCGGAGGGCGGACAGTTGACGATTTCGACGAGCTGCCGCCACGTGGATGCCGGCGAACGCAAGGGTGATGTCATCGAAATTGCGTTTCAAGACACCGGGGAAGGGATTCCAAAACAGAACCTCGACAAGATCTTTCTTCCGTTCTTTACGACGAAGAAGGAAGGCTCGGGGCTGGGTCTCGCCGCGGTGCATCGTATCGTCGATTTGCATGGGGGGTGGATCAAGGTCGAAAGTCAGGAGCGTCAGGGCTCACGATTTGTTGTATGTATGCCGCGGTCAGGGGATGCCGGGGTGCGGTTGTGGCATGAGGGACGGACGCCATGGAAAAGATCCTAGTTGTCGATGACGAAAGGGGGCTACGCGAAGTCCTGAGCATCATGCTCAAACGCGCGGGCTATGCCGTGACCGAAGCGTCGGATGGCGAAGAAGCCATCGGTCATATAAACAAGGAAATGTTCGATCTCGTCATCACCGACCTCCGCATGCCGAAAGCCGATGGCATGGCGGTCCTGAAGGCGGTGAAGTCTTCTTTTCCTGAAACCGTGGTCCTCGTCATTACAGCGTTTGCGACCGCGGACTCGGCGGTCGATGCGATGAAACAGGGCGCGTACGATTATCTGACCAAGCCGTTCCAGGTCGATGAAGTGCAGTTGATCATTCGCAACGCTCTGGAGAAGCGGCGTCTCTCGACGGAAAATATTCTCTTAAAGCGAGAAATGGCAAGCCAATCGTCGTTTGCGCAGCTCATCGGCCAGAGCGAGAGTATGCAGAAGGTGTTCGACGTGGTGCGCAAAGTCGCGGACGCCAAGAGCAATGTGCTGATTTGCGGGGAAAGTGGAACGGGAAAAGAGTTGGTGGCGCGCGCGATTCACTATAACAGTGCCCGGAGTCCGATGCCTTTTGTGGCGGTGAATTGCAGCGCAATGCCGGAGACGTTGCTCGAAAGCGAACTCTTCGGGCACATGAAGGGGTCCTTTACTGGCGCGATGGCCAATAAGGCGGGGTTATTCGAAGTCGCCAACGGCGGCACGATCTTCCTGGATGAAATCGGCGATACGACCCCAGCCATTCAAGTCAAACTGCTGCGCGTGATTCAGGAGCGGGAGTTCCGGCGTGTGGGCGGCACCCAAGATGTCAAGGTCGATGTGCGCGTTGTCGCCGCGACGAATAAGGACCTTGAAAAAGCTGTGGCGGACGGCTCATTTCGCGAAGATTTATATTACCGCTTAGACGTGATTCCGATTCGGCTCCCACCGTTGCGGCTTCGAACAGGGGATATCCCGCTTCTCGTGAAACATTTCATCGAGAAGTTTTCACAGGAGAGCGGCAAGCCGTCTCCCGTATTGACCTCAGAGGCGATGCACGTGCTGTTGGGCCATGAGTGGCGCGGCAACGTGCGCGAGCTTGAGAACTTGATCGAGCGTGTGGTCACCTTTTCCGTCGGTGCGCCTGTGTCGGATGAGGATATCCGTGGCTGGCTTCATCGCACGGTGACTCCACAGCAGCAGGGAGTGCCCACCGATTTGCCTGAAGACGGGTTGGACTTGGAAGGGCTTATCAACGGCATAGAAAAAGATCTCCTCCTGAAGGCGCTCGAACGGGCCATGTGGGTGAAAAAAAAGGCCGCACGGCTTCTGAGGCTCAACACGCGATCCTTTCGCTATCGACTTGAGAAGTATGCCATCAAGGGAGGCCGCGATTAATCCGCAGCCGAGTCTGTCCGAGATCACCGTCTTTGCTCCTGCCAAAATCAACGTGATTCTGCGTATCCTCGACCGTCGCCCCGACGGACTCCACAATCTCTGGTCGATCATGCAAACGGTTGCCCTTGAGGATGAGGTACAGATCAGGGTGTGTGCCGACCGGCAAGATATTCAGTTGAGGTGTGATGCAACGCTGTTGGTTGCAGACCAGAGCAACCTTGTCTATCGCGCAGCGACCGCAGTGTTGGCACGAGCCCAGCAATCGATTGGGCTCGACATTGAGCTGCGTAAGCGTATCCCGATGGGGGCTGGCCTCGGCGGCGGGAGCAGCGATGCCGCAGCCACCATCATAGGGTTGAACCATTTATTACAGTTGGAGTGGTCTTCGACGCAGATGGCAGATGTCGGACAATCGTTGGGCAGCGATGTGCCATTTTTTCTCTTTGCTCCTTCAGCGTGTGTGGCCGGTCGAGGAGAAACGGTTCGTCCTGTTGTCGTTGAAGGAGCCCGATGGGTCGTGCTCGTCAACCCGGGGTTTGGAGTCAATACGAAGTGGGCATATCAAGAACTGGCTGCTACCAGAACTGCTGTGATGCCGCTGTCGCTGGCCCAGCGAGAACTCGACCGGCAATCGCGGGTAAGTTGGGCTCAATTGATCGCCGCGACAGAGAACGATTTCGAGGCGCCAGTCTTTGCCGCACATGGGAAGCTTCGGGAGATTAAACAGAGCTTGCAGGATCACGGAGCCGAAATCGCGCTATTGTCTGGAAGCGGGGCGACGGTGTTTGGGGTATTCGCGGACGAGGCGCGCGCCCGTCTGGCTCAGGCCCAGTTCGTGAGTGAGAAGTTGACGAAGGTATTTGTCGTTCCCACCTGTTCCGGCCCACTCGCCTGGCGATACGAACGACCACGATAAGCCGTGGATCGGTTGACAACTCCCCGTGCATTCCGTTAAAGTTTGCCCCCTTAGTTGGCTTCCTCAACAGCGCGCAGTGAATGTAGGTAGGCGGGTCATGAGTACGCCCACCGACGCCCGCCGTCGAGACGAACCATATACGAAATCAAAGTGTGATGCAGTTGCATCCAAGAACCCTCTGAGGAACCGATGAGCGGAGAGCTAAAGATATTCTCTGGCAACGCGAATCCGGCCCTGGCCCATGAGATTTGTGCCTACCTTGGGACCAAGCTCGGTGAGGCCACGGTCGGGTCATTCAGTGACGGTGAAATTCGCGTCAAGATTGAGGAAAATGTTCGTGGTGGTGACATATTTGTCGTGCAGTCGAGTTGTCAGCCGGTCAACGACTCCCTGATGGAGCTGCTGATTATTATTGATGCGCTCAAGCGGTCCTCCGCGAATCGCATCACCGCGGTCATCCCGTACTTTGGCTATGCTCGCCAGGATCGTAAGGATCAGCCACGTGTGCCGATTTCAGCGAAACTCGTGGCCGACCTCATCAGCACCGCCGGCACCGATCGGGTGCTGACGATGGATCTCCACGCGGGGCAGATCCAGGGGTTCTTCAATCTGCCGGTGGACCATCTCTATGCACTGCCCGTATTGTTGGACTACATTACCAAGAAGAAGGTGAGTGACTTGGTGGTCGTCTCGCCAGACGCCGGTGGAGTCGAGCGGGCCCGCGCCTTTGCGAAGCGGCTTGAAGCGAGCTTGGCAATCATCGACAAGCGGCGTGAAGGACCCAATCAGACGGCGATCATGAACATCATCGGCGACGTCGCTGGGAAGAGTGCACTCTTGCTAGACGATATGATCGACACGGCCGGTACTATCGTGAAGGGGGCGCAGGCCTGTATGGATCGCGGGGCTCGGGAAGTGTGGACTGCCTGCACCCATGCGGTGCTTACCGGGCCGGCCTTGGACCGGATCCAGCAATCCTGTCTCAAGCAGGTGATCGTGACCAATTCGATTCCATTACGAGGCAAAGAGCTGCTTTGCCCGAAGTTACATCAATTATCGATCGCCCCACTGTTAGGTGAGGCGATTCGGCGTATCCATGAAGACGAGTCGGTGAGTTCATTATTTGCCTAACTCGAAACCGAGGCATCTGAAGACCAGCGAGAAGGGGGCGGAGGCGTATCATGAAGTTCGAACTAGCAGTCACAGTGAGAGAAAAAACGGGAAAAGGTGCGGCGCGCCAGCTTCGGCGTGAGGGCAAAGTCCCTGGCGTGTTGTATGGGCAGGGTGAATGCCTGCTCTTGACGATCGAACCCGATAGCTTGGTCAAGATTTTGAAGGCACAGGCAGGAGGGGCTGCGCTTGTGTCGCTCACGCTCAGTGGCGCAAAGTCAAAGCCGAATCGGACGGCACTCTTGCGCGATTTCCAGGTCGATCCAGTCGAAGGAAATGTGCTGCATGCGGATCTGTTCGAGATATCGATGGACAAGCCGATTCGCGTGAAGGTGCCACTGCATTTGACCGGCGGAATGCCTGCCGGTGTCAAAGAAGGCGGTATTCTCCACCACAATATGCGCGAGTTGCATATTGAGTGTCTGCCGGGTGTGTTGCCGGACTTTATCGAAGTCGATGCCTCGGGGCTTGCCATTGCACAAGGTCTTCATCTGAAAGACGTGGCGGCGCGCGAAGGGATTCGTTATCTCGACGATCCTGAGCAGATGGTCGTGAGTGTCGCGGCACCGATGACGGAAGCCAAGCTCGAATCGCTCCTTGCGAGCGGCGCAGCCGCACCGGGTGACGCGAAAGAGCCTGAGTTGGCCGCGAAGGGTAAAGTGGCGGGTGAAGCTCCAGAGGGTGGCGACGCAGCGAAAACCGGAGCGTCTGCTGTGGCTGCTGATGCGAAGGGCGGCGACAAGAAAGGCGCGGCAGCGCCAAAAGCTGAGAAGAAAGAAGCCGAAAAGAAGAAGTAACCTTGCGCCTCATCGTTGGGCTGGGCAACCCGGGCGCTGCCTATGTCCAGACTCGCCACAACGTCGGTACATGGGTCATTGAGCGGGCCTCGGCTCGATGGTCCATCCGTCTCGCCAAGCGCGGCATGGCGCAACGTGGATCGGGACGGCTTGGGTCAGAACTCCTCGAACTCGCCGGCACCCTCGACTGGATGAACATCACTGGTCCTCCGCTCAAAGGCCTCCTGCGTGAGCATTCGCTGACCGCCGACGACCTGATTCTCGTCCATGACGACCTTGACCTCGATCTTGGGCGTCTCCGGATCAAGCAAGCCGGTGGGCACGGAGGCCACAACGGGATCAAGTCGGTCATTGAGGCGATCGGGACGCCCCAGTTTGTGCGAATTAAGATCGGAATCGGCCGACCGGCACCACGTCAGGATTCAGCGGACTATGTATTGGAGGCATTCACAAGAGACGAGATCGCGGTGTTGAACCCCTGCCTCGATCGCGCTGTCGAGGCGTTGGAATGTCTGATCCACCGGGGGACAGCCGTGGCAATGAATCAGTTTAATGTGCGGGAAAAACCTGAAGAGGGAGAGGAGCAGTCTGACTGACTTCGTGCTCGCGGAACGCGCACGATCAGGCGGTGCCCGTTCGACGCGCGCAGTAAAAGCCAGTCAGACTGCTCCTCTAGGGAATTGATCCTCCGCAAAAGGAGGAGAGAGGTAGGAAGAAGTGGGACTCTGTTGCGGCATGATCGGGCTCCCGAACGTGGGGAAGACCACCGTCTTCAATGCGCTGACGGGCAGCAGCGCGTTGGCAGCCAACTATCCCTTCGCGACCGTCGATCCCAATACCGGCATCGCCCTGGTGCCGGATCCGCGGCTCATCGTTCTCACCGATCTCTTCAAGTCAAAGAAGACGACGTACAGCACGCTGGAGGTTCGCGACATTGCCGGCTTGGTTGAAGGGGCAAGCAAGGGTGAAGGGCTCGGCAATCAGTTTCTCGGGCATATCCGCGAAGTCGATGCGTTGCTCCATGTTGTCCGCTGTTTTCAAGGAACGGATGTTGTGCATGTCAGCGGCAGTGTCAATCCGATCAGCGACATCGGTGTGATCGAGACCGAGCTGATGTTAGCCGATCTTGAGACACTTGAACGGCGGAAGCAGAAGACGGAAAAGAAAATGCGGGCGGGCGACAAGAAGGCCGCGTTTGAGCTGGCGTTCATCGACAAGCTGATCGGACTGCTCGACAAGGGAGAATGGCTGGGCAATCTGACCTATACCCCCGAAGAGCGCGTGGTACTCGATGAATGTCAATTACTGGCAGCGAAGCCGGTGCTCTTCGTGGCCAATGTATCGGAACAGGCCGATGCCGATGCCGCGATGGTGAAGTTGGTGCGTGAATTCGCCGACAAGCGTGGCGCGCGGGTGGTGACAATCTGCGGGCAACTCGAAGCGGAGCTTTCCTCGCTCCCTGAGAGTGAGCGGGTGGACTTTCTCAAAGAAATGGGGCTCACGGAATCGGGCCTCGTGCGGTTGACCCGTGAAGCCTACACGTTGCTGAGCATCATCACCTTCTTTACTGCCGGAGAAATCGAATCACGAGCCTGGCCGATTCCCAAAGGCATGAAGGCGCCGCAAGCGGCGGGCAAGATTCACTCCGATATGGAACGTGGCTTCATCCGTGCCGAGCTCTATCACTACGATGACTTGCTGGCCTGCGGGTCAGAAGCGAAGGTGAAGGAGAAGGGGTTGTTCCGGCTTGAAGGCAAGGATTACGTCATTAAAGAAGCGGATATAGTCTATTTCCGCTTCAACGTCTGATCGGCTGCTGAAAAAGGCGGCTCACTGCGTTCTCGGTCGCCCGTCTCCTTGCGACGTACCCCAAGGGTACGCCTCAGTCGCCGCGCTCCCTGCGGCCTTGTTATCCGCCTTTTTGAGCAGCCTATTCGGACTCGGTCAGTCTCCGCTTTCTTTTTTGCACAGTCTCGTTGGGTCCCCGCTCCTCCGGCGGAGTCTGTTCAGAGCTTTGCTGTCTCGATAGAGAAATTCCAACGAGTTGTGCTTGCCCTGCCACGTGTCATCGATACGCCAGCTCCCAAGAGAACCAACCTCCAATCCAACCAGTGATCGCGGTCTTCTGTTGTGGCGTGCCGTGTGCCGGATGAGGCATGGTCAGCCTGAAGACAGGTGAAACGGTCATTCCAATGTCTCCCTTCTAAAGTAGGAGAGTACGTTTCACGTTGCAGGTGAGCAACGGTCCCCTTATAATCCGGCTCGCGTTTAGTCTTTGAGTGAGCGCAGTAATACAGCGCATCGAACGACGAGTGTGGAGAGATCGCCGTGAGTAGCGTTCGGCCAGTGGCCCAAGAGATAGCTTCCCCTCTCAAAGCCGGCGTCCGGCTTGCACTCACTCATGGATAGCCTCGTTACCGATTCTTCCTTCTTCAGTCCCGGCCCATCCGATTTTCCTCTTCATCGAACGGACAGCGCCTGCCCCTCTGCCGTGGCGTCATACGATCACGTCCGCATTGGTCACAGAGATAACAACACTGGAATTCGATCTGTATGTTCCGGCGTTCCCGATAGGACGCGTGATAGGAGTGAACGATTGAAACAGGGTGTGAGAGGAAACAGGATTTCTCAATTCATCCAGAAGTCGTCATCCGGATGTAAAGTACAACTTTGCACCAATCGTCAGGCAATCGATCCGAGCCACAACGGACTCATCCCTCCGTCGTCGTGTCTCGACAACATAGGCTCAAACCGACTGGAGAATCCAAATGCATTACTTGCCGCGACGTGATCGAGGTCTTATTCTTGCCATCGTGTCTTCAGTGGCGCTATTTGTTACAGCCTGCGCGAGTTCAGACCCGCTCTTTGAAGCGATTAAGCGTGGCGATCATCAGGCCGTGTCAGACATCACAAAGAACGAGCTTGGTCCGGACGAAGCGTCATCTCGACTGGCCCGCTTTGCGGGACTATGCAACGTCTCTGCTGTGCAACTACTCCTTGATGCCGGCGTAGACCAAAACCGCGGTGACGATACCGCGCTAATGAAGGCAACATCCGCTCAGTGCATAGAGGTACTGCGACTCCTCCTAGCTCGCGGAGCCGACGTCAACCACCAACAGGATGCCATAGCACTTGCTACCACTCCACGACTCCGGATTGCGCGCATGAAAGGAGCAGGCCACAGTGCGCTGTCATTGGCGGTGCAAGGTCAGAGTGTTGAAGTTGTGAAAGTGCTCCTTGCTAACGGCGCCAACGCCAACGCCGAAGTTATCTATGAGAATCCTCAGTTCGAGGCGCTCAGCATTTTGGGGCGACACGGTCGCGAGGCGGCACTCGAGGGAAACATTGCCCTGCATTTTGTTATCGGTGGCCAGCAATTCTATTTCCAGAACGATGGAGGGGAGATTACTACCAACGGGGGATATGAGCCGGAGAAGAAGTCAACCGTGCTCTTCATGGCAGCCCAGCAGGGGCATCGGGAGATTGTGGCGCTGCTGCTGGAGAAGGGCGCGGATGTGAAGCAGGCGAGGAAGAACGACGGCGGGACCCCGCTCTACATGGCGGCCCAGAAGGGACATCGGGACATTGTGGCGCTGCTGTTGAACAAGGGCGCGGACGTGAAGCAGGCAACAACGGACGGCGCGAAGGTGACTCCGCTCATCGCGGCCGCACAGCAGGGGCATCGAGATATCGTGGCCCTGTTGCTGGACCATGGCGCGGATGTGAAGCAGGTGGCGACGGACGGCGTAACTCCACTCTCCATGGCAGCCCAGCAGGGGGATCGGGAGATCGTGGCGCTGCTGTTGGCCAAGGGTGCGGATGTGAAGCAGGCGGCGACGGACGACGGTGCAACTCCACTCACCATGGCAGCCCAGCAGGGGCATCGGGAGATTGTGGCGCTGCTGTTGGCTAAGGGCGCGGACGTGAAGCAGGCAAGACGGGACGGTGCGACTCCACTCCTCTTGGCGGCCTGGGAGGGGCATCGAGAGATCGTGGCCCTGTTGCTGGAGAACGGCGCGGACGTGAAGGCTACCGTTAAGAGCGGCGCAATTTCGTCCCAAGTCCGCCCTCCGCTCTCCATGGCGGCCCAGAAGGGGCAGCGGGAGATCGTGGCACTGCTGTTGGCCAAGGGTGCGGATGTGAAGCAGGCATTTGAGTATAACAACGAGACGGCCTTGCATGGCGCCGCATTTTTCGGACATCGAGAAATCGTTACCCTGCTTCTCAAATACGGAGGGGACAAATCGGCCAAGACAAAAGACGGAGAACGCCCTGTGGATCTTGCGAGGCAACGAGGCCACAGCTCGCTGGTGCCGTTGCTGGAGCCATGAGTACGTGAAGCGTGGTGATTGGAGCTGTTTCTCTTTTCCACACATGTGAAACAAACCGGGTCATTCTGAGGTGACCCTATTCATGGTCGGGGCGGGAATGACGACCGAAGATTCGACGGCGATTCGTGGATCCTGCAACAGAAATGAAGAAGGAGGGCGAATCATGGTACTGCGTGGACTCGCGAGTCGGCTGAGCCGAGGGCTGCGAATTATGATGGCGGGGCTGAGCAAGCCTGTACTCTTGAGCCTAGGAATCGTCATGCTGTTGGCCTACCCGGCCGCAGGTCATGTGTCGGTCACGTTCATGGGCAGTGGGGGGAGCAGCGGCGACGCCGTGCTGGTTACCGTGAAGAAAACCAGTTCCGCGCCGAAGGGCGAATTGACGTTGACCCTGCCGGCAGGGAGCCGGCTGACAAACGCGCGGGCTTCAGAACAAAACATGGTGGTAGGAGCGGTGCGTGGCCGCCTACACGGGCACGACCAGTATTCACCCGAAAGCACCATCCGGGTGTCGGGAACGGAACCCATCACCTATGTACTGGATGCCTATTGTGCGGATTTTGCGAAAGACAATCCGTCGGAGTCCACGAGTTTTGCCCTTTCTCAACCTGATCAGGAGCTGGCCTGTCTTCTCAAGGAGACACAGAATCGTTCGGTGGCGACCCGGCAAGCCACCGTGTGGATCAAGATGGACCGCATCACATTCACCCAGATGAACGAGAAGTTCCCAGTGTCCACCGCAGAATGGGCGGATGCCGAAAAAGCCATGACGCGATGCCAGGGAAACTCTCCTCGCCCGTAAGGGAATGGGAAAGGGGAGACTTTTTGGAAAAATCAGAGATCTGGAAATGATCCAGGCCCCCTTGTTTCCGACCCGAGCGACAGGATCTGTTGTGGGTTTCGGAGCCAACCGGAAAGGAAAGTTCGTCGGTAAAAAGAAAGGGGGAGGCTTGCGTTGAGGCGAATGACGCTATTCATACTTGGAGCAATATTCACGCTGGGTGTACTGTCGGGGTGTGCAAGGGGAGATAATGCGTTGTGGACAGCGGCGTTCAAAGGGGATCTTGGTGAGGTGAACGCGCTCATCAAGAACAAGGCTGACGTTAACACGGCAACTAAAGACGGCGAGACTCCGCTCCTCATGGCGGCCCAGAACGGGTATCGAGAGATCGTGGCCCTGTTGCTAGAGAAAGGTGCGAACGTAAAGCATGCAAATACCGACGGCGTCACTCCGCTCTACATTGCGGCCCAGAACGGACATCAGGAGATCATGGCAATGTTGCTAGAGAATGGCGCGGATGTGAACCAAGCGAAGCCGAACGGCGTGACCGCTTTGCATGTTGCCGCGACTCTAGGTCATCGAGAGATCGTGGCCTTGCTAATCAAACTGGGAGCGAGCAAATCGGCCAGAATGACAACAGGACAACGTCCTGTGGATCTTGCGCGCCAACAAGGCCACACGACGTTGATCCCGTTACTGGAGCCGTGAGTACATGAAGCATGGTGGGACTAGGGGATGGGAAAGGGAGAGACAGGGTTGAGGGGAATCAGAGGTCTGACAAAGATTCACGACCCCAATGTTCTCCTGCCCTTGATCGAGGGCGGCAGGTGTCCGCAGTCCGCTGGTCGGGGCGTGAACCCATTCACGGAGATAGTGTTAGTCCGTACCACGTCATACCAACACCACACAAAAAGGAAATGAATGAAACCTACGCAAACACTCGTCAGTATTGCTGTGGCACTCTGCTTATTTGCCTCCGGTTACACGGGGCCACGAACTTTCAACGAAAGCGAAAAGGCGACACTGAGACAAGCACAGGTAATCAAGGTTGAGGTGAAACAGTTTTCTGTAAACAACACCAAGAGGACCGATGTCAGCGAGTAAGAGATTGAAGACATCATCACGAAGAAGGTTCGCGCAGCGGGACTGAACGTTGCAGGTCCTGGCCAGGATTATGATGCATCCCTTCTTGTCACATTCCACTTTGTAACGGTTGACACAACCTACATGGTTTTCGAGCTTAACTTCCGACACAAGGAGTTAGGGACAATTTTCAAGACAGGCAACTGGAGTGTGACTCCCCCCCCTCAGTAAGAACTTTCAGAAACAGGATTTTATCCAAACCCTGGACGATGTTCTTTTGCGACATCTGGAGAAAAAGTGATTCAGTCAGATATGCTGCCGTCAACTGGCGCTGCAGCTAACCGGGCCAGCATTAAATAAAAGATTGAGGGTATACCTATTGATTTCTGCGAGCGAAACAGGGATATCCTGGGTTTCCTGGGCCTGCAGGGGCTCGAATAATAAAATGGCGCTTGAACCGTTTCCGCTGTTCAGGAGCTTGGACGGTCGGCTTGCGTTTGGACGTATTGCCACTCCTCCATGATTCCCAGCCTTTTGGCCCAGTCGGTCATGTAGGAGCGGTCCAACGATGTGGCTTGGCGCTGGAGGACCGATAGTACGTCGATGAAGTCCTGGGCTCGTCCCGCTTTCAGTTTGTGCAGCACGAAATCTTCAGGCGAAATAATCCACAGAGATAGGTTCCCAAGTTCATATCGGTGGCGCCGCGAAAGGCAGGCCTGATCGTGATCGTCACGTGGGAACATCAGGTCCACCGGCACAGTCTCTCGCTGCAGTCGAATATGGTGCGAGCGAATCAACGGGTTTGATTTCCCCCAGTGGAGATCTTCGACGAAATCTTTGGCATGAAGCGCGGCCAGCAGGCGCGGACGATCGTCGTCACTCATGGCGACCATCGCGTCCAAATCCTGAGTGGTGCGGGGATTTCCCCATGCTCCCAGCGCAAGTGCTCCCAGGAGACAATATGGAAATGGAAGTTGATTTAGAACCAGGAACAGGTCTGCAAAGGCATCTTCGAGCGGATGGGGTGTGGTTGGTGCCACAGGGGTCTTAGTGAGAAGGACGGAATCGCAGCGATGAACGGAGCCGCTGCCAGGCGCATATCTGTTGATAGGTGAGGTCAAAAATGGCGTCGAGAGAAATTTCAGGATGGTCAGTGCGACAACGCTCGATCAATTGCCGATGGCCGAGGTCTGACAGCGCTAGACTTTGCCTGAGTCCTTCCTCCGGCGTGTGAGGCCAGTTTGGTGAACCAGATAATAGACTGGAGCGTCCCAGTCGTCGTGCCCACAGAGGAAGTGCCTCCTGGTATTTCGTTTGGGAGAGGGCTATTGAAGAAATCATAGAGTGCCTAATTGCCATGACTAGGAGTCTAACACAGGCCAGAACAGCGTCGAAGTCATTTGTCACCAATCCATCTTTGATGCCATCGCTTTTGTTGACAGTCGTTTCAGGCTGTGATACCGTCCACCGTTCTTTGCGCCAAATAGGCGTACCTACACCTCGCTCCGGACATATAGATCCGGGGCCTTTGTCCAGGAGGATTGCTGCATGGAGCTCTACGAGTCTCTGTTCATTATTCGTGCGTCCGTCTCCGACCAGGAGACCACTGCCTTAATTGAGAAGATGAAGGCGGTGGCTGAGAAAACCGGCGCGCAGTTCATCAAGTCAGAAAACTGGGGTAAGAAAAAGCTTGCCTACGAGGTGAAGCGGGAGCGGAAGGGGACGTACGCCTACTTCTACTTCAGGGCGCCCAACATCACGGTTGGTGAACTCGAACGATCCTATCGGCTGGAAGACCCCATCATCAAGTTCTTGACCGTCCATCTCAAAAAAGAGCTGGTGCCGCCACGGCCGCTCGAGACGTCATCGGAGGATTTTGCCGGTGGCCGGATTTAATAAAGTCGTCCTTCTCGGGAACCTCACCCGGAATCCTGAGCTGCGGTATACGCCGAACGGGACGCCGGTGGCCAGTTTGGGCCTCGCGGTCAGTCGGCGATACAAGCAGGGCGATGAATTGAAAGAAGAAGTCTGTTTTGTCGACATTGTCGTCTTCGGCAAGCAGGCGGAACATTGCGGACAGTATCTGAGTAAAGGAAATGGGATCATCGTCGACGGGCGACTGCAGCAGCGCCGGTGGGAAACAGAAGACGGCCAGAAGCGCAGCAAGCACGAGGTGGTGGCCCAAACGGTGACGTTTATGCCGAAACGCCAGGATGGCGGTGGCGGCGGGACTGAGGCGCCAGCGCATGATGACGCCGGATATGAATCCGAAGAGCACGTCTAAAAAAAGAGGGAGACGGTTATGGAGCGTGAACAGAGCGGAGATCGAGACGGTGGTGGTGGCGGACGGTTTTTCCAACGCCGCAGGCCTTGTCGATTTTGTATCGACAAAGGGTCGATCGATTTTAAAGATGTCGGGCTGCTGAGAAACTTTTTAACTGAGCGGGGTCGAATTGTCCCGCGGCGTATCTCCGGCAATTGTATGAGGCACCAGCGCGAATTGACGGCCGCCGTCAAGCGGGCTCGGCACATCGCTCTCATCAGCTTTGCGGAAGAGCGATAACCGGTCACGTTGGGGATGGGAATGCAGGTAGGTGCCACGATGGAACTGCTCAGGCCACTGCTGGCTGACATAACTGCCGATGGGCTTTCGCTGGTCGGCGAGGCGACGGCTGAAGAACTCGGCCTCACCGAGGATGATGTCGTCGTCCTGGGTCCGCTAGCTGTGAGTCTGGACCTGACCAACGTCGAAGGGCTGGTCGCCGTGACCGGTGTGCTGGAAGGCACAATCGTTCGCGAATGTGTGCGGTGTCTAAAAGAATATGAGGATCCGCTGGCTTTTTCTGTGCGGGCGGCCTTTATCCCGGAGCCCAAATCGGTGCCGCGTCATTCGAAGCGAGTCGATTCCCGAAAGACGCATGCGAAGGTGGTGGAGGCTGAACCAGAAGAGGATCTCGACGATCAGTATCACTATCAGGGTAACCAGTTGGAACTGGCTCCCATGTTGCGTGAACACGTGATCCTGTCCGCGCCGATGCAGCCGCTCTGCAGCGACGACTGCTTGGGGCTCTGCGCACGATGTGGAAAAAATTTGAATGAGGGGCCCTGTCAGTGTGCCGAGGAATTACCGACCCCGACATTTCGGGTCGTTCAGGTCACGAACCGCAAGACCGGTGGATCGTCAGCATCGTAGCGTGACCGCCTGCTATCGAACGTGAGAAGGAGTTGCCATGCCGAATCCGAAACATAAACATTCACGGGAACGACGCGATAAGCGACGTACACAAAAACTGCGTATCACACCGCCGGGCATGTCCGTTTGTCCTCAGTGCCACGAGATCAAGCTGCCGCATTACACCTGCTTGAATTGTGGAATGTATAAGGGCAAGGCTGTCATCCAGGTCGACGAGTCCTAGGTCGGTTCGTGATGGAGCCGGTGGGCCATACCTACGGGCCTCATGGCCCAATGGATCACGGCGGGATTGTGCGTGTTTGCCTGTTGCGCCGATTATGTTACTGCTCTAAACTCCTGCCGCATGCAGCGTGGTGACGGCTGCTCTTCTTTCGTGACCACGTGATACGCCATCATTCGCGAAGTACTCAGCCGCTATGAAGATTGCGCTCGATGCCATGGGCTGTGACCATGGACAGGCTCCGGCCATTGAAGGGGCGCTCCAGGCTGTCCAGGAATGTGATATCGAAGTGGTGCTGGTCGGTGACGAGGCTATTCTTACCGCCGAATGTCGCCGTCTCGGTTGCACGGACTCGCGCCTGTCTATTCGGCATGCCTCGCAGGTCGTCGAGATGCATGAGTCTCCGGCCATTGTAGCCCGCAAGAAACGGGATTCCTCTATCTGGGTTGCCACTGAGTTGGTCAAGAGTGGCGAGGCGAGTGCCGTGGTCAGTCCTGGGAATACCGGCGCCAGCATGGTGGCCTCATTTTTCCTGCTCGGGCTGACAAAAGGTGTCGAGCGCCCGGCGATCGCGACAAGCCTGCCCACGCTGACCGGTATGGCGATTATGTTGGATGTGGGGGCGAATGTGGATTGTACGGCTCAACACCTGGCCCAATTCGCCATCATGGGGAATGAGTATGGGAAATATCTCTTTGGGAAGCCCAACCCGCGTGTTGGGCTGTTGAGTATCGGGGAAGAAGACAGCAAAGGGAATGAGGTGACGAAGGAGGCGTTCAAGCTCCTCAAAGCCAGTCCACTCAACTTCATCGGCAATGTCGAGGGCCGTGATGTCTATAGTGGGAGCACCGATGTGGTGGTGTGCGATGGTTTTATCGGGAACGTCGCGCTGAAGATTTCCGAGGGAGTGGCCGATACGATCAAGAAGTTATTGCTCAAGGAAATCTCCGGATCCTTCTTCGGCCGCTTAGCCTATCCCCTTATTGCCAAGCCGCTCCTCAACTTGAAGAAAAAAATCGATTACGCAGAATTCGGCGGGGCGCCACTCCTGGGCGTCAACGGCATTACCATGATCTGCCATGGTCGTTCGTCCGCCAAGGCGATCAAGAATGCCATCCGTCGGGCAAAAGGATTGGCAGAGCATCGTGTCGATAAGCTGATCCAACGTGACATTGAAGAGAGCCTCTCGCAAGGCAAGCCCACCGAGGATGCACCGGCATGAGAGCTCGCATTGCAGGGACCGGATCGTATGTGCCGGCCAAGGTGTTGACCAATGCCGATCTCGAACGGATGGTGGCCACCTCGGACGAATGGATTGTCGAACGGACCGGCATCCGCGAACGACATGTGGCCGGCCCCGGCGAAGCCTGTTCCGATTTAGCGGTGAAGGCGGCGGAGCGGGCCTTGGCGGCTGCGGGGGTGAGTGCTGCCGATCTCGACCTGATTCTGTTGGCCACCTGCACCGGCGATTACCCGCTCCCTGCCACAGCCTGTCTGATTCAACATCAGCTGGGGGCGACGCGAGCGGCGGCCTGTGACCTGTCGGCCGCCTGTTGCGGGTTCGTCTATGCCTTATCTGTGGCGGATGCCTATGTGAAAACCGGTATGCGCCATGTGTTGATCATCGGGTCGGAAGTGATGTCGGCGATTACCGACTGGACCGATCGCAACACCTGTATTTTGTTCGGCGATGGGGCTGGAGCGGCGGTCATTAGCGCGAGTGAGAACGACCGGGGCATCCTGTCTACGCATCTTCGTTCCGATGGCGCCCTCTGCGATTTGATTGTGGTGCCAGGGGGAGGATCGCGTCTGCCGCCTTCTGAAAAAGTCGTGGCGGAACGAATGCAGTACATCAAGATGAAGGGGAACGAGACTTTTAAGGTGGCGGTTAGGACCTTGGAAGAAGTCGCGCGCGAGACCTTGGCGGCGAATCATCTCGGTATTGAAGATCTCGACCTCTATGTGCCGCACCAAGCGAATGTGCGTATTCTCAAGGCGGTGGCCGAGCGTCTCGGCCTCCCACCGGAGAAAATGATGCTGAATCTCGATCGGTATGGGAATACGTCAGCCGCCTCGATTCCCATTGCCTTAGATGAAGCGGTGCGTCAGGGGCGAATCAAAGAAGGGGGCCTGGTGATGTTAGGGGCGTTCGGCGCTGGATTGACGTGGGCATCCGCTCTCATTCGATGGTGATGCAGGTGGTTGAAGCAGGCCTCTCGGCTCGCGCTACTCGCCGTTCCACTGAACGATTTTTCCCGTTGACATTCAAGGGAGATTCGACGATATCTAACCTCACGAGGATGAGGCAGTGCGCCTCTTTACAGCTTCGAATGTTTCGATGATGAGCGTACCCGGCAGCCTCGCGCAATCACTCCGGTATTATGGCGACTCTCCCATCAACAAGGTCATCCAGTATCGGGTTGGTCTTCCCGGGCCAGGGGTCTCAGTCAGTCGGGATGGGAAGGGCGCTGGTGGAGGCCTATCCGAGTATCAGGAGTTTCTACGAAGAGGCCTCGTCGGTGCTTGGCTATGACATTGCCGCGTTGTGTTTTGAGGGACCAGCGGAACGATTGAACCTCACGGAATATACTCAGCCTGCATTGTTGGTGAGCAGTATCGCTGCGCTCCATGCGTTCGAGCCATTGGGTATTTCGCCGATTGCGGTGGCTGGTCATAGCCTGGGTGAATACTCGGCTCTTGTCGCTGCTGGGGGAATGACCTATCGTGAGGCGGTGGCGATCGTGCAGAAACGAGGCCGCTATATGGCTGATGCGGTGCCATCGGGGACCGGGCTTGTCGCCGCGCTTCTCGGCCTTTCTGCAGATGTGGTGAAAGAGGTGTGTCGCGACGCCTCATCTGTGGGAGTTGTCGCTGCGGCGAACTTCAATTCGCCTGGTCAGGTTGTCATCGCCGGGGAAAAGGCAGCCGTGGAGAGGGCTATTGAACTGGCGAAGGCCAAGGGATGCAAGAAGGCGATCCCCCTCCCTGTGAGTGTGCCGGTGCATACGCCACTGATGCAGAAGGCGGCTGATCGACTCGCCGGAGATTTGGCAGCGATCGCGTGGTCCGATCTCAAGATGCCATTGGTGAATAATGCGGAAGCCATGGCGATCAACAAGGCCGGTGATATCCAAGCGTCGCTGGTACGACAACTTCCTTCGTCGGTGCTCTGGGAAGATTCGGTGAAGGCAATGGCCGCGATGGGTGTGAAGACCTTTGTCGAGGTCGGGCCGGGAACGGTGTTGAGCGGCTTGATCAAACGGATTCTGCCGGAAGCGGTGACACTAAACGTCAATGATCCGAAGTCGCTTGAGGCGACTCGCGCTGCGTTCAGTGTGTAAAGGAGTGTGATGAGCGAGTGGATGTCACTGCATGGTAAGGTGGCGATCGTCACAGGGTCGGCGCAAGGGATCGGTCGGGCGATAGCCGAGTCATTGGCTCAAGCCGGGGCGGATATTGCGGTCGCCGATCTTGATCCGGGGCGGTCGAAGGACACGGTTGCGGCGGTGGAGCAGTTGGGGCGCAAGGCGCTGAACGTCAAAGTCAATGTGGCGGATGCCCATGACACCAAAGCCATGGTCGATCAGGTGCTCAAGGAATGGGGGAAGGTCGATATTCTGGTGAACAATGCCGGGATTACGCGTGACGGGTTGCTGTTGCGGATGAAGGAGGAAGACTGGAACCTGGTGCTACAAGTCAATTTGAACGGGACGTTCAATTGCATAAAGGCGGTCTTGCTCTCGATGACCAAGCAGCGGTATGGTCGCATTGTCAACATTGCGTCGATCGTCGGAGTGATGGGTAATGTGGGTCAGGCCAATTACGCGGCATCGAAGGCGGCGGTGATTGGATTGACCAAGACGGTTGCACGGGAATATGCGAGTCGCTCCGTCACGGTGAATGCGGTCGCGCCTGGATTTATCGATACTGCCATGACGCAAGGGTTGTCGACGGAGGTGAAAGACACGCTCCAGAAGCAAATTCCATTGGGACGGTTGGGCACACCAGCCGATATTGCAGCGGCGGTGCGTTTTCTCGTGTCGGACGAGGCCGCCTATATCACCGGGCATGTGTTGCACGTGAACGGGGGAATGTTGATGTCTTGACGACTGTGGGGACAGAATGTTGTACGATGCTGCGGCGGCAGGTTCGCAGCGACAAGGAGGGTCTAGGATGGGGAAGGAGGCAGGAAAATCGATGGGCACTGTGGATGAACGAGTGAAGAAAATTATTGGGGAGCAGCTCGGAGTCGAAGAAGATGAGGTCACACCTGAAGCCAGCTTCGTGGAAGACCTTGGCGCCGACTCGCTCGACACGGTTGAGCTGGTGATGGCACTCGAAGAAGAGTTCGGTATCGAGATTCCCGACGAAGACGCCGAGAAGATTCTGACGGTTGGGAAAGCGCTGGACTACATTAAGGAAAAGGCCTAGCGGTCGCAGGACGTGATGAGTCCTCGTTCGACCAGACGGATTGTCGTGACCGGTCTAGGGGTGATCACGCCTCTGGGGACGGGTGTCGACAAGACGTGGAAGGCCATCTGTGCCGGTGAATCCGGGATCGGTCGAATCACAAAATTCGACCCTGCGGCCTACGATGCCCAAATCGCCGGCGAAGTCAAAGATTTCGACCCGGCCCAGTTCATCGAGAAAAAAGACATCAAAAAGATGGATACGTTCATCCATTATGCCGTGGGCGCTGCCCATCTGGCGGTGGATGATGCGGGGTTCACCGTGGCGCCGGAAGAGGCCACGAAAGTCGGCGTGTATATCGGATCGGGTATCGGGGGGCTTGGGTCGATCGAGCACTACCACAAGATTCTGCAGGAAAAAGGCCCCGGGCGTGTCTCTCCGTTTTTCATTCCGATGACCATCATCAACCTGGCGTCCGGGCAGGTGGCGATCAGGCTGGGCGCCAAGGGGCCAAACTCCTGTGCGGTGACAGCTTGTGCGACGGGCAATCATTGTATCGGCGACGCCTACCGGCTGATTCAGGCCGGTGATGCCGATGTCATGATCGCAGGCGGGGCGGAAGCTGCCATTACGCCGTTGGGGGTTGCAGGGTTTGCCGCGTCGAAAGCCTTATCGTTTCGCAACGATGACCCGACAAGAGCGAGCCGGCCATTCGACAAGGATCGAGACGGGTTCGTGCTCGGTGAAGGCGCTGGAGTCGTGGTCTTGGAGGAACTGGAGCATGCCCGGCGGCGTGGAGTTCGGATCTATGCCGAATTGATCGGCTACGGCATGAATAGCGATGCCTACCATATTACCGCCCCGTCCGAAGAGGGTGAAGGCGCGGTTCGGTGCATGGAGCTGGCGCTCAAGGATGCTGGCATCGGCAAGGACCAGGTCGGGTACATCAACGCGCATGGAACCTCGACGATGGCGGATGCCATTGAGACCAAGGCTATCAAGCAGGTGTTCGGCGAGTGGGCCTACCGCATTCCGGTGAGTTCGACTAAGTCGATGACCGGCCACTTACTCGGGGCGGCCGGTGGGATTGAAGCGGTGTTTAGTGTTCTGGCGCTTCACCATGGGATGCTTCCCCCGACGATCAACCTGGATCATCCAGATCCTGCCTGCGATCTGGACTATATTCCGCACAGGGCCAGGCCGGCTGCAGTGACGGTGGCGCTGTCGAATTCTTTTGGATTCGGCGGGGTCAATGCCTGTCTGCTCTTTAAAAAGCCCGAGGCCTAATAGGCCTGTGCGAGGGATAAACTCGCCACTATGACTTCGGCTTCTTCCGCCGACTCGCTCCAATCCTCGTTGGGGTATCGATTCAAGGCCCTTGCCTTGCTCGATGAAGCCTTGACTCACTCTTCTCTCGTCAATGAACAGAAGACAGCGTCGCCTCAACATAATGAGCGGCTTGAATTTCTGGGCGATGCAGTGTTGTCGCTTGTGATAAGCGAGTATCTGGCTTCCGTGTTGCCTCAGTCTTCAGAGGGAGCCCTCTCGAAACTGAAAGCACAGTTGGTGAGTGAGGCATCGTTGGCGCAGGTGGCCCGCCGGCTCGGGCTGGGGGAGCATCTCAAGCTTGGGCGCGGGGAGGACCGTTCCAAGGGGCGGGAGAAAGACTCGTTGTTGGCCGATGCGCTGGAGGCGGTGCTTGCGGCAGTTCATCTTGACGGAGGGTTCGACGCAAGTCGCACGGTGACGCGCCACATTTTTGCAGAGGAACTCACGCATATTGCCGCGCAAGAGGGGCAGCCGGGAGCCGGAGATTACAAGACCCAGTTTCAGGAGTGGTGTCAAAAGCGGCATGACACATTGCCCCGCTATGCGACCGTTCGGGAAACGGGGCCCGACCACCAGAAGTTATTCGAGGTGGAACTGTCGATTCAGGGAGAGGTCGTGGGCGTGGGGTCCGGGAGAAGCAAAAAGGAAGCAGAACAGCAGGCGGCGAAGCAGGCCCTCCAGCAGTTAGGGGTCTGATCCGGTCGCCATGGTAGGATGATCTCGCAATGAGATCAGTTATTATTTCAGGGAGGCTGATGATGCAGAGACGAATCATAGTGAGAATGCTGGCAGTGACGCTCGTGCTCGGGGGGAGTCTCTTACTGGGGATGAGTACCCTCTTCGCAGCTGACAAGGTTCCAGCTGGAAAAACAGAAATGGCGAAGGGTCCCAAAGCCATCATCAAAACAAAGTTTGGCGACATGGACATCGTCTTCTTTCCTGAGAAGGCCCCCAAGCATGTTGAAAATTTCATCGCGTTGGCGAAATCCGGCTTCTATAACAGCACGATCTTTCATCGAGTGATTCCAGGGTTCATGATCCAGGGTGGCGATCCCAACACCAAGGATCTGAATAAGCCGGAGACTTACGGCCAGGGGGGGCCGAGTCAGCGGCTCAAGGCTGAATTCAACGACATTCCTCACAGGCGGGGGATTCTCTCCATGGCACGCACGAACGACCCGAACAGTGCCGGTTCGCAGTTCTTCATTGTCGTCAAGGATTCAAATTTTCTCGATGGGCAATATACGGTCTTTGGCGAAGTGGTGAAGGGGATGGAGGTGGTGGACAAGATTGTCAACTTGCCAAGGAACAGCCGCGACCTTCCGACTGAACGGGCGGAGATGACGATTGTGGTGGTCGAGTAAACGATGCAAGGTGGGTGGGCTATGACGTGTGATTCTGCCGCCAAGAGAAATATTTTATTGTGCGGAATGTTGTTGGGGATTGGTCTCCTCACGGGTTGTGGAGGCAGCGTCGATGTGAAATCGGTGGCTCCTCCGCCAAGCCCAGGTCCGAAAGCCATTATCAAGACGAAGTTCGGAGACATACATATCAAGTTGTATCCGGATGTGGCCCCGAATCATGTGAAGAACTTTATCCAGCTGGCCAAGTCCGGCTTTTACGATGGGACGATTTTTCACCGAGTTATCCCAGGCTTTATGATCCAGGGTGGCGATCCCAATACCAAGAACTCGCTGCGCAAGGACACCTATGGGCAGGGTGGGCCAAAGGATGTGAATGGCAATCCCATCTTACTCAAGGCGGAGTTCAGCGATACTCTTCACAAGCGCGGCACGGTGTCGATGGCGCGAGCGAGCGAGCCTGACACAGCGGGGTCGCAATTTTTCATCGTCGTCGAGCAGTCCCCTTTCCTCGATAGAAAGTACACGGTGTTCGGCGAAGTGGTCAAAGGTCTTGGGGTCGCCGATAAGATCGTGGGTGTGGCAAAAAACGATCGAGACTTGCCGAACGAGCGAATTGAGATGACGGTGACGATTGTTGAATAGCACACTGGAGTCTCTCACGGACTCCAGTGCTGCCTGTGCGCGCAGAACAAGACTATGCTGGCGTTTGATGCGGATAGTTGGAGGTCGGAGACCCCCTTACTCAGGTGTGTGAAAGGGGTAATGCTATTTGATATTCTCGATGAATGTGCGGAGGCGGGCTCGCTCGGACGGGAAGAATAGAATGAAACTCAGGCCAAAGGCACGGTTTGAGACCCAACGGACCGATGCCCGTTCGACTTTCACTGGTGGTGACTGGTCGGGAAGCTGAAGGGCAACCTGAACATCGAGCCCTTCAGCCATATTGATGTCGGATTCGGCTCGACAGCCAGCCGTCGAGATATTTGTAATCGTAGCGTCGCCCTCGATCTCTCCGGAAGCAAATCCCAGGGTGCAGCGTAATTCCACTCGGCGTGCTTTTCTGATCTTTCGTTCTTTGTCTAGGCTCATGGTCCGTGGTTTACCGTCATAAGAAGTGGTTATCTGTCAGTGGTGGTGACACCCCGGTCCATGGGTATGGGATTCAGCTGCCGGGGGAGGCATGAATTGTTGCCCTGGCAAGATAATGTGGCCCGGTTCACGTTGCTTGGTCAGGTGTTCTGCAATGTCCGGATGGTAGGCTCGTACATAGCCGATGAGCCCACCGAGGAACCGTTGTGATTGGAAGTCCGTACCGGAAAATCGTGAGACGAAGGCGATCGCGCGGTCCAGTATTTCCGGTGCGGAGGACATATCGGCGATCTGCTGAGGATTCTGCTTCTTGAACGCGTCGTATTCTTTCTTGAGATGCTCCGCGAAAACCGGCATCGGTGCAGCAGGCACATGGAGTGGGCTGAGCGTTCGCCGCAAGGCCTGCAGCGCTGCCACGATTTCCGCATCTTGTCCGTCGCGGCGTCCCTGGAAGTAACTAAAGATCACCACTTCAACGAGATTGAACAGGGCCACGGCCTTCTCGCCGCCAAGCTCCGCCAGCTCGCGATAAAAGTCGCGGCGCACTGGCATGAATTGTATCGCCAGCCGTTTCTGCTGATAGTCGCTTCCAGATTCGAGATAGACGCAGTCAGCCGGGCATGAGACTCGGACGATTCGGTGTTCGCCGCAACACTGGCTGCAGATCAGCCCTCCTAAGGCGGGGCAAGGTCTCTTGCCTTTCCGTTGTGTGCAATAGGCGCAGTGGCTCATTTTTTTGCGGACCCTTCCGGTACCGGTTTCGGTGGTGGGGGGATAAAGCCGTAGTCTGCCAATGTCCGCTTTTCTTGTTTTGATTTCGCGCTACTGGGGGTTTCAAGTCCGTTCATCTCGGCCGCATGGGCTAACTCAAACGGGACAAGGATGAGGTTGTTGGCACGGTCGATACTCAGATCTCCCGGCGAGGGTAAAAATTCGGCGATGACTTGAAACCGCTTATCCCAGGTCATGCGCCAGACTTTTCCCGTTGTGAAATCCGACACGTACATATTACCCCAACGGTCGAAATCCACCCCGCGGAGATTCTGAAAGCGGCTGGAAAAGAATCCGTTGGAGAACAGCTCCGTCACCACGCCTTCCGGCGAGACCTCGGAGATCTTGCCTTTATCCCAGCTCACCGCAATGATCTGGCCGGACTTGGGATGGACGACAAGACCTGAGGGACCGGCTAGGGCGAGGTCTGTGACGAGCACGGAAAACGTCTGGGTGGCCAGATCGACGCGGTAAATCGTGTTGGCTTTCTGATCGGAGCAATATAAATGGCCCTTGCCGTCGAAGGTCACATCGCTTAAGGATGCCTGTGGTAGCCTCGACGGTGAGGCAGTAGACGATCGAACGGCGAGTGCGAGGACGGGCTCACCGGTGGTGGTATCAAAGCCCCGTAGGGTATTGAGATCGGCCACGTACAGCACGTGTTCTACTACGGCCATACCTTTGGGGGCATGGAGGATGACGTCGCCTTTTCCGCCCTGGATGAATTTAAGATTGAGGAGTTTGCCGTGAGGGTCGAGCTTAGTGATGAATCCGTTGTTATCGGCAGTCTCCGCCTCCCCGTTCACGCTCGAAATGAAATAGCCCTTATCGAAGGGATCATTCACAAAGCTATAGGGAGACTGGAGTTCCGTCACGGTGATCTGAGCGCCGAGCGGACTGACGACCACAACGGGTATGACCCAGATAAGCCAGGCCGCTGGATGGCTGATGACGCGTGTCAGAAGGGACATCACAGAGGAGGTTCTGCTCACAGGCTCGGTGGCTGTCGGTTTCGGTTGACGAATCCATCGTAGCTGTCGAGCGAAGAGCCTGTCAAGAAAAGGACGTGAGGTGTGAAACAGACGTGAAACGTAAAAGGTGAGGCGTGAGGGGTATGGAGAGAGAACGGAGTATTTCTTCTCCTGCTCTCACGCCTTACGCCTCACGTTTCACGTCTTCCAGTCGTTGACTTGATCAAAAATGCCCTGCTATGGTGCCTTGATTTTTTCCTGAAGATCTCTCAACGGAGGAGGAATCCGTGACGGCACGATTGATCGACGGCAAAGCATTGGCATTGCAGGTACGCGAGGGATTGGCAACCGCATCGGCGGCGGTTTTGGCGAAGACCGGGATGAAGCCAGGCCTGGCGACGATCCTGGTGGGCGACGATCCCGCCTCGCATCTGTATGTGAAGAGCAAGCAGAAAGCCTGTGATGCGGCGGGCATCTATATCGATGACCATAAATTGCCGGCGAGCGCGACGCAAGCAGAGTTGTTGGCTTTGATTGAAAAGAAAAACGCCGACCCCAAGATTCACGGGATATTGGTTCAGTTGCCGCTCCCGAAGCATATCGACAGCAAAGTCGTGCTCGAAGCGGTGTCGCCCGACAAGGATGCAGACGGGTTTCATCCATACAATTTCGGTCGACTTGTTGAGGGCCATCCCGTGTTTGAAGCCTGCACACCGAAGGGCGTCATCAAGATGATCGAATCCACCGGCGTGAGCATCGAAGGGAAGCGCGCTGTCGTATTGGGGCGGAGCAACATTGTCGGCAAGCCGTTGGCGCTCATGTTGCTCCAGCGCAACGCCACCGTGACGATTTGTCACTCCAAGACGAAGGATTTGCCGGCGGTCTGCCGTGAAGCCGAGCTGTTGTTGGTCGCGATTGGAAAAGCCAAGTTTGTGACGGCCGATATGGTACGCGATGGGGCTGTCGTCATCGATGTGGGGACAAACAAAACTCCTGAGGGCAAATTGTGTGGCGATGTCGATTTTGAGCCGGTCAGCCAGAAAGCAGGCTGGATCAGTCCTGTGCCGGGCGGTGTGGGGCCGATGACGATTGCGATGTTGCTGGACAACACGGTGGAATCTGCAAAGAGAATGGCGGGGATGCTGTAGGAGAATGGGGCGCTCCCTTGCTCGCAGAACGCGCACGATAAAACTGTGCTCGTCCGATGCGCGCAGGGGGAGCAACCCCATTCCTCCTGCAGCTGAGAGTGGCGGTGGAGGAATAGAATGAGTCGGGAGCCGAGGCGATTACGAGAAGTGCTCGATCAGGGACAGTTTGCTGTCACGATTGAGTACAATCCTCCCAAGGGCACCAACATTTCTGGTGTGTTAGAGAATGCCAAGCAGTTGGTGGGGCGCGTGCACGGGGTCAATGTGACGGACAACACGGCTGCCATTGTGCGGGCCGGGTCTCTTCCTGTCTGCCGCCTCCTCTACGAACTGGGTCATGATCCGGTCATGCAGATGACCTGTCGTGATCGGAATCGTATTGCGATGCAGTCGGATCTCATGGGTGCCGCGATGCTTGGCATCCGCAACATTCTGTGCCTCACCGGAGACTATCCGACGGTCGGAGATCACAAGGAAGCAAAGCCGGTCTATGATCTGGACTCCGTCCAAGTCATGCAGCTCGTGCAAGGACTCAACAACGGGCGTGATTTTGTGGGAAACAAGTTAGATGGTGCGACACAGTTTACCATTGGGGCTGCGGTGACTCCGGAGGCAGATCCGTTGGGCCCTATGCTCGCCAAGTTTGAAGTGAAGGTGAAAGCGGGCGCCCAGTTTTTCCAGACCCAGGCGATTTACCATCCGGAACAGTTTGCGTCTTTCATGAAGGCAGTGCGCCTCTTCAAGGTGAAAGTGCTGGCGGGCATTCTTGTCCTCCGGAACGCCAAGATGGCGGAGTTTATGAACGCGAATATTCCCGGTGTATCAGTCCCGCAGGAGATGATCGACGAACTTAGGGCCGCCGGCCCTGAGCGCGCGGAGGATGTGGGGGTGGACATTGCGGTGCGGACGATCAAGGCGGTGCGACCGTACTGCGACGGAGTTCATATTATGGCGATCAAGGCCACGCACCGACTGGCTGAGATCATCACCAAAGCAGAAGTGGGTTGATGACGATTCCCGAATTTCAGCGGCACAAGCGTGACAAGAAAAAACTCATCGTCGTCACGGCGTACGACGCGCTGTTCACACGCATTGTCGAACAGGCCGGGATTGAGACGATCCTGGTCGGGGATTCACTGGGTGTGGTGGTGCAGGGGAAGCCCAATACGCTTTCTGTGACAATGGGTGAGATGCTCTATCACACGAAGCTTGTGGCCGGGACGGCCCAACGAGCGCTCGTGATCGGCGATATGCCGTTCATGTCCTATCAGGCGAGTACGGAAGAGGCTGTGCGCAATGCGGGACGATTTCTGCAGGCTGGAGCTCAGGCAGTCAAGCTGGAAGGTGGCGCGGCGGTGGCCGATCGGGTGGCTGCAATGACCAGCATCGGCATTCCAGTGATGGGGCATCTCGGTATGACCCCCCAATCTGTGCATCGATATGGCGGCTACAAAGTACAGGGGAAAGAATCGGATCATGCGCTGGCTTTGCTGAATGATGCGAAGGTTGTTGAAGCAGCCGGCGCTTTCGCGATGGTGCTCGAAGCGATTCCTGCCGAGTTGGCCAAGACTATTACAGAACAAGTGGCCATTCCTACCATCGGGATCGGCGCCGGTCCGCACTGTGATGGACAGGTTCTTGTGCTCTATGATCTCCTCGGACTATTCGACGATTTTGTGCCGAAGTTTGTGAAGCCTTATGCCCACCTCAAGGCGGATGCGCTCCAAGCGCTTCGCCGCTACAAAGAAGAGGTCGAGCAGGGCAAGTTCCCCTCGGATTCCGAATCCTATCACTAGCAGGCAGTAGTAAAACTTCTGCAAGCGTTGCTTGGAAGGTACGTTTGGGTCTGGCGCAGAGGTCCGATCATCGCTCAACCGTGACCTCGACCGCCGTCTATTTTGTGAGTGCCTAATCGAATAAGCGGAGTTCGTGGACAGGAATCGATGGCGCCGCGCTGCACAGCCGCAACGAAGCTGACCACATCGACGCCCATGTAAGACGAAGGGATGCTCTGGAGCCGAGTCATTCCGCTATGAAGCAGATTCTGTGTGGCGGTGGGATTGCCCAGGAAGTGTTTCAAATTCGCTGCGGCGAGTTGAATAAGGGCCTGAAAGAAGCTTCCTTGTTCCGTATCGCGCCCTGCAGCGTGCCACAGTCCTTCGAATACCTCGTGACACTCCCACCAATAGGCGAAATTGTAGAGGTCAATTCCATACAAATAGTCTTCTGAAGCTTGCCATTGGACAGCAGAGAACGGGGTTGGTTTCAGTTCTGGTTGACCATAGGAATGGCCCAGGGGATTCCGTCGTGGATGTGGTGTTTGGCCCGGTACGAAACGATAGGAGGGGAACGGACGGGTTGAGTAGCGAGGCCAATGCAGATCAGGCGGGTCGGGCTCAGTCACCACGATACTCAATGTTATTGCAGCCGACTTGAAATACTTTTCGGTCCTCCAATCGGATGGCTGTGAGCTGTCGCCCCCATACGCAGCCACTGTCGATGGCTAAGAGATCTTCTTCGCAATGGAGTCCCAGCGAAGCCCAGTGTCCGCAGACGATGGTTGTATGTCGACGTTCGCGGTTCTCGATTCGGAACCAGGGAAGAAAGCCGGTAGGAATCTGATCCGGTGGTCCGGAATACGACGACTCCATCAGGCCATCAGCGGAACAAGCTCGGAGCCTCGTCAGAACTTTGATGATTGTGGCCAGTCGGATTGGGCCGGTCAGGTTCGAAGACCATTGCAAGTGTTTGCTGGGATAGAGCGCACGGAGCACGTTCTTGTAGTAGGGACTCCGTAACCCAGTTTCGACCTCATGCGCCAGTTCCTCAGCTTCATTGATCGACCATTGTGGCAGTATGCCGGCGTGGACAAGGACAAACGGGTGCTCGCGGTAGAGGAGGGGTTGCTGGCGTACCCAGCCGAGTAATTCATCACGATCCGGTGCGGCAAGAATTGCCTGCACCGTGTCTTGTGCACTTGCTGTCGCAATACCTTCGGCAACGGCCAGTAAGAACAAGTCGTGGTTGCCCAAAACTACGACGGCCGAATCCCCAAGACTTTTGATATAGCGGAGGACTTTGAGTGAGCCTGGTCCACGGTTCACGAGATCGCCGACGAACCAGAGGCGATCGGATGCGGGCTCAAATCGAATCTGTTCGACTAGGCGTTGCAGGGCGTTATCGCATCCCTGCACATCGCCGATTGCATAGGTAGCCATCAGCGGGAGTTACTCAGAGACAGAATATGAAGGGCGGATGGGGCTCACGGGTATTTCGCTTCAATGATGCTGCGGAGGCCACCACGGGCGGCGAAGGTGCCGGTCACTCTGGCCCACACAGGCCGGCTGGCTGCCACCACGTCCTGAAGGATTCTATTGACCGCGTTTTCGTAGAAGATGCCGAGATTCCTGTATGCATGGAGATACATTTTTAGCGACTTCAACTCCAGACACTCTTTATCCGGCATATAGTGCAGGGTGATGATGCCGAAGTCCGGAAGACCGGTCTTCGGGCAGATCGCGGTATATTCAGGGATTTCAATGGTGATTTCGTAGCCTTTGTATTGGTTCTGGAATGTTTCGATGTCCGGCAGTGGAGCGGTAATACCGCTCCTAGCATGGCCCTCGTTGTAGTCAAGCTTTGCGGTCTTCGATTTTTTTCTTGCCGTTTCACGTTTCACGTTTCACGTCTTTCTAAACCTGTTTCATCCACTCCACTTGGCCGATTTTTTCTAATTGAATGTAGAGGGTCACCCAGGGGCAAGCCATTTCGGGATACACCTCACACAAGCCCCCTTTCCGCACGCCTCCGCAGGGGCCATGGCTCATGAACTTTGGGCACTCGGCTTTGAGCGAATTGTCGGGAATCGGGGGACGCTTATGGACTCCACCGGTGTGCTGAGCGCCTTCGTCTTCCCCAGGGATGATCACGCGTGTTGACATAGGGTCTAGTCTAGACAGGTTTTGTACAATCAGCAATCTCTCTTTCCAATCTCATGAAGTCAGTTGCACGTTTAGCAAGTGTAAAGCCATCGCGAAGCGTAGGTTGTTAGGGCGAATGGCCTACAGGCTTGGGGTGCGCTAGGGCTTCTTTCTGGTAAGGTGGGCCTTCTGAGAAGTTGTGTTGATAATCAGGAAGTTATAGTATCTTTGGATTAGCATGTGACTCGGAGGTGTGTTGACGTTTCTCATTGACAGTCTTTTTTGGGCTTTGTTACCATGTGGCTCGCGTGAATGTCTTACTGAGCGGGTTAGCTCCATTCATTCAACCTCGGATTTCTGCGGGTCTGTTGCATCGAACTGCGTCTTCCTGATAGGAAATATTATTCTGTTAAAACGGTAGAGGGAGGTATTCCAATGAGCCTTGACTATGTAAAATTTTCCGGCGGATTTGAGAAGTTCATGCCCAAAGAATATCGGGACATGGTCGAGCATGGCCCGTTCGGAAAGAAAATTTCGGTTTCCCAAATGGGGAGCTTCAAGGAAATTCTTGAAGAGCATCCCATGTGTGCCGGTTGCGCGATGACTTTGTTCATCCGGCTGGCGATCATTGCGTTCCCCAACCCAGAAGACACCATCACTGTTGGAACAGCAGGCTGTGGACGGTTAGCGATTTCACAGGCTGCGATCCCGTTTGTGTACGGTAACTACGGCGATCAGAATGGTGTTGCGAGCGGATTGTCCCGCGGGCTGCGGTTGCGGTTCGGTGACAAGCCGAAGGATGTGGTGGTCATGGCGGGAGACGGTGGAACAGCCGATATCGGTTTCCAGCAAGTGCTTCATTCCTGGTTCCGAAAGGAACGATTCACCACGATTATGTTGGACAATGAAGTGTACGGCAATACTGGTGGGCAGGAGAGCGGGATGACCAACCGTGGTGCGGTTCTGAAGATGGCCCCGCTGGGGAAGAAGTTCGAGAAGATGGACATGTTGCAAATGGCGAAGGTGGCTGGATGTGCCTACGTGGCGACGGTGGTTCCGAACAATCCCCGCCGTGTCGAGAGCGTCATTAAGAAGGCGGTGTTGATTGCCCGCGAAGTGGGCTCCACCTATATTCAGGCCTACACCTCCTGCAACATCGAGTACGCGATTCCAACTGATAAGGTGATGGAAGACGCGAAGACCGTTGAGAACGATCGGTATCAGTTCACGGAATATGTGAGCGATGAGGCCAAGCAGTATTTGACCGAGCGGTATGGCTATAAAGACTACCTTCCAAAGCCGGCTGCTCCTGCCGCGGCAATTCCAAACAAGGCGTAAGCGACTAGGAGGGAGGCTCGGACATGGCAAAGCGCTTCAACATTCGGATGGCAGGCGTCGGTGGTCAAGGTGTCGTGACGGGGTCACACATTCTCAGCACCGCAGTGATCCATGCCGGCGGTGAAAGCACAATCGTTCCATTTTATGGATCGGAAAAGCGAATGGCACCGGTCGAGAGTTACGTCCGTGTGTCGGATGAACCGATCTATGAGATCGGGGAAATCACCTTCCCGCACATCATCATTATTTTCCATCCGCAGGTCATCACCCACGGCAAGTCGTATACGATGCCGTTCTATTTTGGATTGAAGGAAGATGGAATTGCACTGATCAATAACGATGGACCCATGTCTCTTCACCGGGATCAGCAGCGTGAGTTGGAAGAGCGTCGTGCGAAGCTCTATTATTTTCCCGCCACCAAACTGTCTCTCGAAGTTGCAGGGATGGACCTCGCAACGAACATGGCTTTGATGGGCTGCATCGGAGCCATCACGGGCCTCACCTCTGTTGACGCGCTGGAGCAGTCGGTGAAGGATCGATTCCTTGGCAAAGGATTTGTCGTATCCGGCGGAACCGCGGCGTTGGACAGTGTCGTCGAGCGAAAATTCAAAAAGAAGCAGGAATTGATCGATAAAAATGTGGCGGTGATTCAGGCCGGCTGGAACTACGCGGTCGATCACGGTTGGGCTGCGGCATCGGTCAAACGGTCGGAAGTGATAGCGACCGTGGGTGCCTAACCAGGATTTAGTACGAAGGAGCCTTCATGTATCTGGTAGCCAATATCGATGTTGAGATTTGCGCCTCGAAGAGCTGCAAGCTCTGCACACAATACTGCCCTGAAGCGAACACCATTCAGTATAGCGAAGACATGGGCAAGGACGCGGGGTTCAAGTACGGCACTGCATATGTGGCGGTGGATCGGTGCAAGGGCTGTGCGCTATGCGTGTGGGTGTGTGACACGATGGCGAAAAACAATGCCATCAAGATGATCATGATTGACCAATTGCCGCTGGCTGCCGTAACCGACAACATTCGATATGAGGAGAAGAGTACGGTTGCGGTTTTGTCCAACCCGATGATTGTAATAGGTAATTAAGAGGGGGTACGCGAGTGGCAACGACGCCAGATACAAGAGAACGCATCATTGTTCCAGGCCCGGCTGGATTCCATCCCCCGTCAGCGGCTCAGTTGGGGGTTTCGCTGCCTGACCCAGGGGAGGGGCTTTATTACGGATTGCTGGAGCCCAATGAAGACAAGGTCATCGAAGAGATGGCCCGTAAAATGTTGACCAGCCCAAACGCCACGATCTTTCCAGGGCCGTTGGTCCTTTGGGCCTGGAACGAGCATGCCGTCGAAAAGGCCAAGGCCGTGCTGGAAATCGCCGCCCAGATTCCGAACGTCCTGATCATTCCCATGCCGGATTACCGCCCGAAGTATCCGAAGATCGACCCGGAAGAGGTCATCAATCCGAACCATCCGAACCTCACGATTTGGGGCAACAAGATCGAGGCCTGCATCTTCATCGGCGTACATTGTCATTACGCCAACTTGACCTTGAAAATGATTCGTGCAGGGACAAACTGCCTGACGATGGCGATCTGTGCGGAGCAGGGGCATGAAGATGCGATGTTGACGATTCGAGATTCAGACATAGCTAAGTTGAGAAAGACCGCACAGGTTTTCAAGCGAGTGCGCGAAGAAATGGGTATTACGTTGCCGGCGAACGGCGAGAACGTACGATTTACCGGCACTCAGACGAGAGTTCACGGCGGGAAAACTCACACGAATCCCCTCACCTTCGCGCCAGTGGCGGCGGGTCTTGCCGGCGCGGCTGCCTTTGGCCATTCTGCCGAGCAGATGAAGCGTGAAGGCTAAGTAAGGTCGAACAGCACGGGCACTATAGCCAAAGAGGTGACATGATGAGTGAAGCACTCGAAGCAGAACAAAAAACAAACCCGCAGGGCGATCCCATCACAAGTGTCGCTGCCCCTAAGCCGGACCTGACCAGCGTAAGGAAGGACCCCCATGCCGAAGCGAAACGGCAAAGGGTGGTCACGCCGGAACATATGTTTCTCGAAGCCCCACGGACGAAAGAGTTCATCACGGGCAGCGAAGCGGCCAAAGAGGCTGTTCGGCGCTCCAGCGTGGACCTGGCCATCGCCTATCCAATCACCCCGCAGAGCGAAACGATGCAGCTCATCGGTGTGCTCTACGGCGAAGGGTATGTGAAAGAGTATTACCGTGGTGAAGAAGAAGTTGGGGTGATGGCGGCGATCGCCGGTGGGTCACGGGCGGGTGTGCGGTGTTTCACAGCGACGGCCGGCCCGGGAACCTTGCGAGGCATGGAAGGGATTGCGTCATGGCCTGGCCACCGTTTGCCTGCCGTGGCGATGTTTACCTGCAGAGTGGTGAATGCTCCGTTGGCGATTCAGCCGGACAATATCGAAGTGGCATATTTATTGAACTGCGGCATGATTGTGTTTCACGCTGAAAATCAGCAGGACATGTACGATTTCATCATGGCCGGTTTCATGATCAGCGAGAAGAACGATGTGACGCTACCAGTCGGTGTCTGCTGCGACGGGTTCTTTGTGACCCACGCCCGTGGGTATGTCCGGATGCAGGATCGCAGCATGAGGCTTCCTCCGCGTGAAGCCTGGCGCGGAGCGGTTCCAGTGCTTGATGCGGAGAATCCTCCCGCTCGTTTGTCACGCGACGCTCCGGTTCAAAAGTCCAACTTCATGGCCTATAACATCCATGCCGTGTGGCAGCAGGAAGTGTGGGCTGCAGTTGAGCGGTCTCGTAAGTACATCAATCGGTATATGGGTGGCTTGCTGACAGCTGAGAATGTGGACGGTGCCGAGGCGGTAATCATTGCCTCAGGCAGTGCTGCGGCCCAGTCACGGGAAGCTGTTCGCATCTGCGCAGAAAAGGGTATTAAAATCGGCTTGATCAAGGTCCGGTCGCTTCGTCCATTTCCGACGCAGGAGTTACGGCAGCTCCTTGGCAAGACAAAGCTCATCGTTGTTCCAGAGTTCAATTACGTCGGATGGCTGGCCAAGGAAGTGGCTACGGCGATCTACGGGTACTCTCAGGCCAAGATTATCGGTGGGCCGAGGGTGTACGGCGGTCAGTCGATGCCGGTTGAGTTGATTGTGGATGAAGTTGAGTCCGGTCTGACCGGGAAGAAATCGACCAATGTGGCGATGTCCTCAATCATGGGTGGAGTTGTCAATCAGGACGACGTGGCGCATTTCATGCGCAGTATCTAGAACATTTGTAGAAGCAGAAACACCACGGGCCCATCCGGATGACCGGATGGGCCCGTGGTGTTTCTCGGTTTGTCTCGTTCATCTGGTTCGTTCGGTTGAACAAGATAAACCAGATAGACCAGACAAACCAATCAAACGTCTCGCTATCCCTGCAGTTCGTCCTGCACCATGTCTTCACTTTCCGGCATGCCATAGGCCACGTATTTGGCGTAGGAGAGATAGATCATCGCGCTGTCCCGCATTGCCTTGGAACCTTGCGACAAACGGAAAACTTGATCAGCATCGTGGGATGGGGCGGCTCGCATCGTTTCCACGTGGCTTTGGAGGAGTTGGGTGAATTGCTCCATTGAGCGTTCAACATCTTTGTAGGCCAAGAGAATTGCGTCTGTCATAGTTGTCCTCCTAATCAGCATCAGCTTACACTATGCCCGTGCAACCCTTCAACGAGAAGAAACCGTCTAGCAGGATGCTGAAAAAGTCCGCCAGCGGCGTTCTCGCTTTGCTCAGAGGCTCAACGTACCGAAGCGTACGCCTCACCTCTTCGCTCGCTGCGGCCTTGCTGGACGGTCTTTTTGAGCATCCTGCGTGGGTGCGATCCTGTTGTCCCAGACGTACAGACCAATGAAATCCCCGCGTCCATATAGAGATTTTTCGCAACCTGCTATCCTGTCATCCCAGGTCCTAAAGGTTCTGGCAACGATGTCGCCAGAACAGAATCGTCATGGTGGTGGTGTGGCGCAGGCGGTCGTGAACCTTTCACGTCTTTTTACGACAACACGCGCTACATTGCCCCTGCGCTATCTGGATGATCCCGCCCACGCTTCTGCCTATCTCTCGTATTTTCTCCCCGTGAACCTCTCCAAAGTCCAAGTCCTGTTGGACGAGCTGTCCGAGGACAGCGGCATGGAATCGCCGGATCGTCCAATGGCCGTCCTTGACCTCGGTTGTGGCCCAGGGACCGGGGCCTTAGCCCTGTTAGATTGGCTGTGGCATCGCAGCCCGGAGCGGGCGAAATCTCTGTCGGTCCTGGCCGCCGATGTGTCCCAAACACCATTGCGGGACACGGAGAGGCTGTGGGATGCCTATTGCCGGGAGGTGGGGATATCCAGCAAAAATCTCCGCTGTGTCGAGGGCAACCTGGAACATCCGCTCAAGGGCGATCTTGGCAAGCAGATTGTGCGGGGTGGGCCCTATGACCTCGTTATCATGGCGAACTGTCTCAATGAATTGTTTCCTGCAGCAGTCGATCCCCCCGCAGAGCGTGCTGCAGTTGTCGCGCAGATCCTGCCGTTTCTCGCGCCGCACGGCACCATCATGATCGTTGAGCCAGCATTACGGCATACGGCTCGAGCGCTCCATCATATGCGTAATCATCTGCTCAAGCAGGGCCTTTGTACGGTGTATAGTCCTTGTCTCCATGAGGGAGCTTGCCCCGCCTTAGCCAATCCAGACGACTGGTGTCATGAGGAGCGACCGTGGCAGACACCTCCGGCGATTGCCGAGATCGATCAGGACGTGGGATTCATTAAAGACGCGTTAAAGTTTTCGTATCTGTTGTTGCGCATAGATGGTCGCGCCATTGCGACGCGGAGCCCACAGATTTTCCGGGTCGTGAGCGAACTACGAGAATTGAAGGGTGATACGCGGGCGTGGCTCTGCAACGAGCTGGGCCGGTCAGAGGTTGGGCGACTCGATCGGGCAGAGTCTGAAACCAACGCCTTGTGGGATGATTGTCAGCGGGGAACGATCGTGCGCCTCGACGGCGTGAAGCGGAAGGAAGGGGCGACGCTGGGAAGAATTCCGGCTGAAGGGACTGTTGAGATCGTTCGTCCCGTCTAAGCCTCACCAGTCAAGACCAAGGAAGCATACGCCCTCTCGCTCCAGCGCCTCACGCGGCACCCCTTCCACGGCCTTCTGAAGCAGAAGAGCGGGGCAGCGGGGTAAATCCCTTGTGCTCGCGCAACGCGCGGTCTCAGAAGACCCTCGTTGGACGTGCGCACATATGGGAAAGCCCCGCCGCCCCCTCGTTAAAGAGTGGAGGCGGGGACAGACCGCTGATAGGCCTGTCCTTGCTCGGAATGAAACGCGCACAGCGTTCTTGCTCTGCTCTGTGAAAGCGAATAGGATTTGTCGAAACCACATAATGACTTGAAAGTGTGAGCAGCAATGATTCGACTATATTCTGGGAGCGGCTCGAAAGAAGTTCAGGTTCTTGAAAAGCTCTTGCCCGATGAGGCGTGGGGCCTGCTGCGAAGTAGCGTCATCCGGCTTCTTCATGCCAGGAGAGGAGGACAACAAGCCGCAGGGTTACTTGGCAGTACTCCTTTTGAGTTGCGGGAAGGTACAAACGGATTTAACGATGAGTTTTCGGTCCTCTACTATCGCGCTCCACTAGAGAAGTATGTTGAATTGGCAGAATTACTTGAGAAGGATCAGCTCGATCTCGAATACCGGAAAATTGCTGAGGCAGTGACAGAGGCCGGTCACTATATCCGGTTTATCGTTCTTGATCTCGATCCAGAGTCGGGACCGGCACCTGTAGCAACGCCCTCCCTGGAAATTCGGAGCGATTCTGTGGAACGAGCACTTGCGGATGCCGAACAGCTAATCCATGGTCGAGGAGCGGCAAGCGGAGTAGACAGAGTTCATACGGCTTTCCACGGTTACTTGAGGGCCGCTGCGATAAGGGCTTCAATCCAGTTCCCTGAAGATGCGAGCGTTACCACGTTGTTCAAGATCCTCCGAGAAGAGCATCCATCTCTGATTGTGCCAGAGCCTCGTGCGACTGACCTTGATCGAATCCTCCGGTCTATTGCGACCATTCTAGATTCACTCAATCCTGTTCGGAATCGAGCTACCATCGCACATCCCAATGAAGTGCTTCTAAATGAACCAGAAGCAATGCTCGTAATTAATAGCGTCAAGACATTGCTTCATTATCTGGATGCAAAATTGCGTCGATAAGGAGAGGTGTACTGCGGTCAAGCCGAAGCATCTGAACAGGCAGGAGTGGTCAGTCTGCTATGTGGGTGAGGGAAAGCGCTGATGGCTGAGGTCAGGGAGATTGGACCAGGAACTAATCGGCTTCCGGTTCCGAACTGCCGTGTTGATGGCTGACTCGGTCTTCGTCAAACATCTCCGCCATTTCTTCGGCGATCATGTCTCGGTCGTTCGGGACGGAAATCAGCGGGATTTCTTTTCTCACCTTGACCACGGTTTCGGGGGCAGGAGTTTCGGGACTCCTGGCTGGACTCTTTGGTGTCTCACTCATAGGCACAGTATACACTAGGGCGAGGGTGAAAGTGGGAGTTATTCAAAGGCTTCTAGGGAGGAACGTTCCGGGAACGTCTTCTGGCACGCGGTGCAGGTCAGGAAATAGATGGATTCTCGGACGGACATGGTGGCCCGAAAATTAAGGCTCACGCCCTGGCAATTGCAGGTCGGACAGGACATCTCCTTGAGCCGGTAGGGGATATCCGGTTGTGTTCGCAAGTAGAACTCCATATCTGTGTAGATGGGGAAGCTGTAGTAGCATTTTTTACAGACGCCACGCCATTCACCATCTGCCTGCATAAAGCGTTGATCGACCCCAAAGCTTGATCCCTTACAAATGGCGCATTGAACGGTTTCAAGTCTGGTTTCAACTTCTTTAACGGTCGGGCTGGGCATCGGGAGGCTCCTTGTGCGGAAGGTCGCGACATTGAGTGGCCAGTATAGCGTTCACATGGAAGCGACCGCAACCGGATAGGATCAAGATTTCTCCTTGACCTGGCGAGCGTGTCGCTTATACTGAGACCATCATGCACCTGATCACCGAGACCCTGTTGGTCGGGAATATCAACGACGCGAGAGAATCGCCTGTAAAGATTGGCGCTATGCTCCTCGTTGCCGCTGAGTATACGGTGGAGTCCCCAGGCTGGTTGTTCTCTGGCAGGATTCCATTTTTGGAGTATGCCGAAGCTGAGCCGCTCTTGTTGGACCGAGCCGTCAGCTGGGTCGAGCAGCATATGTCAGACCGTCGGGTCATGGTCTGTTGCCGTGCCGGTATGGGGCGGTCTGTGTCGGTCGTGATGGCTTATCTCTGTTGTGTCGAAGGGATGACGTATGCTGAGGTCCTGAAGTTGGTCATGCAGCGCCGACCAGGTGCTATGCCCCTTCCAGAACTCGAAGAAGCCATTACCCAGGTTCGCCTTCTTCGCGAGGCTCGCGCGGCGGACAAGAAGAACCGTGCGTCACATCCAGCCACTGCCGTGTAACCACAGCCGCAGAGGTGTGCCTGTTTCTGCTCGTTACTCTGCGCGTCTCCGCCTGCATTGCCTTCCCCTCGTTGCTTATGGCCTAATCCAATATCACATAGCACACTTGTCCAAAACAGCTTATGACGTTGGGTCATCCGAAGGTGTAGGGTGTTGGTGAATCGCCAAACCCACCAGCCCCTAACCGAAGGAGACCCA
>JAYTTD010000150.1:0-14998 GCA_043745235.1 Nitrospira sp.
CAGATTTCTCGATCCCGGCAAATAGCCTACACGCTGTCCTACACCCCCATAGGCGCGGCTTTTCATGTTCCGTTTACCCACTCGCCAGGGAGAAGAGCCCATATTTATCACCAAAAAAACTGTTCGCAATTGCTCACCTTTGAGATATTTCTGAAATATCTGCTCATGACTGCAGGACCCACTTCTCAGACGCTCCCGATCTCCAACGCCAGGGTTTGGATGGGGGCGGCTTCACACTGCCCCCATCCAGGTAGCTAAAGATCCGTCAGTGCATGGGCTTCTCGACGATGTCGCCCTTCATCGGACCGAGCGCGTCGAGTAGTTCGTTCTTCTCGCGTTCCGGGACCTTGAATTTATTGAGCGTGGTGACCAGATCGCCGACCAGCGCGTCAAAGTCTCCGCTGCTGACGCCCATGCCGGCATGGGTGGACTTCATGCTGCGACCGGTGTAGGTGCAAGGACCGCCGGTGGCCTGGCAGAGCTGTTCCACCAACAGCATTTTGAATTTGGGAATGTCGGTGTTGGCGAATTTGCCGTTGATGCGATTGTCGGCGGCGACGCGGCCGACGAAGTCATCGACGACGGCGGTGATGGCCGGTTTCCCGCCCAAGCGATCGTAGAGCGATTTATCCGCCATGGCCATTGGTTTGGACATCGCAGAGCCGGATGTCGGTTCCATACTGTTACAGCCTGTGAGGCCGAGCACAAATCCGCTGATGATGAGGTACGATGCGATCCTGGCCTTCATGGTCCTGCCCTCCTAGTGAGTGAACGATAAATGTTGAAAGACCCTCTGTCTTGTCGGCACCTGCCGCAAGCTTGTCTCCTACTACGAAAGGTTTTCTGGTTTGGATCTGTCCCCTGGCAGAATGCTGGAAAAACCTCCAGCGGCGTTCTTGCCGCGCTCCCAGGAGCCGTGAAACGTGAGAGGTAAAACGTGAAACGAGGGGTTAGCCTCAGAACTGCGGCCTTGCCTGCGGAACGGCGCGTCTTGGCGCGCCGGGGTTGGGCGGGTGAGGAGTCTGGCCATTTTGAGCATCCTGCTAGTCCTGCTCGGGCGTAGACATTATCGGACAGCTCTCTGGTCCTGCCTCGGCCCCCTCGGTGCGACAGTTGACCCTCTTCGCCGCGTTCCTGTTCCAAACTTGCCCGTCGTATGAATCCAGTTGCCTCGTGAGTTTCGTATGAGAATCTAGAAATCGCGGATGCATGGTTGATCGTTCGTCTTTGGTGTGCTATGAATATTTTATTCGTGCTACTGATACAAGGGAGGTTCCCGTGAAGCAACTCGCCCGATTCGGCGTCTCGGTAGACCAGCGGTTGCTCGAAGAGTTCGACCGTCATATCAAGCGACGGCACTATGCCAATCGATCTGAGGCGCTACGCGACTTGATTCGAGACAATCTGGTCGGGCGAGAGTGGGATGAGAACAAAGAGACAGTCGGCACGATTACCTTCGTGTATGACCATCATGTGCGCGATCTGACGGGCAAGTTGACCGACATTCAACATGACTATCATGGGCAGATTCTCTCCGGCATGCACGTCCATCTCGACCATGACCATTGTCTTGAGGTCTTGGTGGTGAAAGGTAAGGGGTCGGAGATCAGGAAGGTGGCGGACGCGCTGGTGTCGGTCAAGGGCGTGAAGCATGGCAAACTCACCATGACGACGACTGGTAAGGGGCTGGTGTAGGGGATGCGCGTGTGTGTGATCGACGGGCGGGGCGGTGGGCTTGGATCTCGGCTTGTCGCAGGACTCCAATCGGAACTCGGTCCGGCCCATCACATTGTGGCGTTGGGGACCAACACCGTCGCGGCGGCGGCGATGAAACAGGCCGGCGCGACACAGGTGGGTGTCGGGCCTCACGCGATTGTCGACACGTTGCCCTCGGTGGACGTGATTGTCACCTCGTTGAATTTTGTCTTATCAGGCGCGATGCTCGGTGAGGTGACACCGGAGATCGTTCACGCCATTCTCGGCGCACGGGCCACGAAGGTCCTGCTGCCGCTCAATCGGGCTCGCGTGGAAATTGTCGGCGCGGGGGCATGCACCCTTGAGGTGTTGATTACGCAGTCCCTGTCTCAAGTCCGTTCATTGGTCAGCTCGGTTCGGCCCGCTTAGGCGGGTTCTCCCAAGCCGTAGTTATCGCCAGGCCACGAGGGTCTGCGCCAGTCGATGAGTCGACTGTCGAACGATCATCGTGGGCGTCTCATCCGCCCATGCCTATGTATGTGAGGGGTGAGACCATGCGACGTGTTGTGCTCTTGCTGGCCGCTGTGATTGCGCTGTTGACCATTGTTGAGTCCGTACAGGCCCATGATCCCAATAAGGATATCCTCGACGTTCCTGAAGTCAGAGTCATCGGTGAAAAACCTGTGGCGGCCTCCTCCCAGCAGTTCATCCCGGACAAAGAAATTGTGCTGCAGCCCCAAGGCAGACCAGCCCAAATTCTTCGCCTGATTCCCGGCATGCTGGCTGTCGAGCACTCGGGTGGCGCGGGCAAGGCCGATCAATATTTTCTGCGTGGCTTCGATGCGGATCACGGGACCGATGTGGCATTGTTTGCCGATGGGATGCCGATCAACTTGCGCACCCATGCGCATGGGCAGGGCTACGCCGATCTCAATTTCATTATTCCGGAAACCATCGAGGGGTTAGATGTCAACAAAGGCGCCTATCTTCCTGAATATGGCGACTTTGCCACAGCAGGGGCGATCAATTTCAAGACACGACAAGTGATTCAAGAAGGGATCGCTCAGGCGACCGGCGGTCAGTTTGATACTCAAAGATATTTGCTCATGTTCTCGCCGACGAAGGACAAAGTGCGCACGTTGTTTGCGGCTGAGGGCTATTACACGAACGGTCCGTATGAACATGATAATCGCTACTTTCGAGGCAATCTGTTCGGGAAACTGACGACCAATCTGAGCAGTCGAGATGAACTCAGTGTGACCGGGACGTTTCAGAGTTCGAAATGGAATGCCTCCGGTGAGATTCCGCTTCGTGCCGTCGATGCCGGCACGCTCGGTCGATTCGGCGCCGTCGATCCTTCTGAGGGAGGCAACACGCTCCGCAGCACTGTCCGGTTGAACTATCACTACGATACCCTCTCGGGCGGTCAGTTCTTTGCGAATGCGTACGGCCAGTATTACCGGCTGGACCTCTTCACGAACTTCACGTTTTTTCTCAACGATCCGGTCAACGGCGACGGGATTCAACAAGCCGATCGGCGAGTCATGTATGGCGGAGATATCGGATACAAACAGCAGGGTGAAGTTTTGGGCATGCCGAGTATCGGGACGATCGGGTTTCAAACCAGAGTCGACGACATTCATTTAAGACTTGGGACACAAACGACGCGCACGCCGACCGGAACGACAGTCGACAATGATGTGCTTCAGGCCTCCTATGCGCCGTATGTCAAAGCAGAGGTCCAGCCGTTGCCATGGATGAGGCTCACAGGTGGGCTGCGCGGTGAAACCTTCACCTTCGACGTGCGTAACCGCTGTCCCACCTGTGCGGGGCAAGCGGATGGCAGAAAAAGTTCAGGCATCATCCTGCCGAAAATCAACTTGATTCTCGGTCCCTGGGCCGGCACAGAATTCTTTGTCAACTACGGCGAGGGGTTTCATAGTAACGATGCGCGCTCGGCCGTCACGCCTGGCTCGTCGCCGTTGGCACGGTCCAAGAGTTATGAGGTGGGGGTCCGGTCGAGGCCCTGGGGGCCGGAGGGAGTTGAACTCATCGCGACGGCCTGGCTTTTGGATCTCCAGTCGGAACTCGTATTTGTGGGGGACGAAGGGACGACCGAGATTCGCGGGCGGAGCAGACGGCAGGGTGTTGAAGGCGCCGCGCGTGGTCAAGTGTGGGGCCCGATTTATCTCAACGGCAGCGTAACATGGACAAAGGCCGAATTTCGCAACGGCGATGCGATTCCATTAGCCCCTGAGCTTACGGCGTATGGCGCGGTGTTGGTGCGTTGGCCGGAAGGTCTGACGTCGCAACTACAAGCGACCTATCTCGGCGTACGGCCACTGATAGAGGACCGGAGCGTCAAATCGCCCTCTTGGGTCGAATTCGACCTTACGGAGCGCTATCAACTGCCGATCACACTATCCCACGGACGTTTGGAGGCATTCTTCTTTATTCGGAATCTGCTCGACACGAAATGGGAGCAAGCCATTTTTGCATTTGAATCGAGATTGAGGAGCGAGCCGACTGGTGTCAGCGGCATTCACTTCGTGCCGGGAAATCCGCGGACGTTCTTGGGCGGCGTGGCCTGGTATTTTTGACCAGCCGATAGCGATCAGTATTCAGCTATCAGCCTTCAGCAAAGAATCGCTTAGAATCCGAACGCTGAATGCCAATGGGTGTAAGCTCACTGCTCTGTTGATAGTCATGTCAGGGAAAATCCTTTCACGCCGATACTTCGGTCGTCCAACCGTGCAGGTTGCGCGGTCACTCATTGGCAAGTATCTCGTTCGGGTGATCGCCGGGCGCATGTTGGCGGGGAAAATCGTCGAAGTGGAGGCCTATGTCGGGTCACAGGATAAGGCCTGTCATGCGTCGAAAGGGAGAACGCAGCGGACGGATGTCATGTTTGGGCGGGGAGGGGTTGCCTACGTGTACCTCATCTACGGGATGTACCATTGTCTGAACGTGGTGACGGAGCGGGAGGAGTTTCCCTCAGCCGTATTGATCAGAGCGATTGAAATCGATGGGGAGTTGATTGATGGACCGGGGAGGCTCTGTCGCGCGCTGCAGATTGATCGCCGTCTCAATCGTACGGATCTCACGGCTGGCGAATCCCTCTGGTTCGAGGACCGAGGGGTATTGGTGGAGCGAGGAGATGTGGAGGCTCACCCCCGAATCGGTGTCGATTATGCGGGCGAGTGGGCCAAGAAGCCCTGGCGATTCCGGCTGCGTCCGGTCAAAGCTCCCATTCGGACCGGGCGCATAAAAAAGCAGAGAGGCGCCGGATAGATCCGGCGCCTCTCTGCTGCATCTGGCTGAACGCCTCGACTATTCGATCTTTCGATCTCCGGCGATCTTCGTGGCGGAGGTTACCGGAGGGGCAATCTTGATCTGTGGCCCCTGTACGGTCGGGAGCTGGTTGGCTCCCTGGCCTGTGGTAATCCGCGCATTGTCTGTCTTCATCAAGTTCTGCTGGGCATTTTTAACGGAGTCGGCGGACTTCAGCAGCGAACTTTCACCACGCGCATCCGACTGACCAGGGTCATTGGCAGTTGGCTGGCCTGTCACAGGGCTTCCGCTGTTCTTCATCGGGTAGCCTTCGTGCTTGGGGAGGAGCGATGGATTCGCCGAGGCCATCGACAGCGCAAACAGGACACCGGAGACGGTCGCAACAGTGCCGATTACGAGTTTCATAGGCCTACTCCTTTGAATAATGGTGGCTAGAGACATTATGTTCTCAATTGCAAGATCGAATCAGATGGCGGGATCATAGCCAGGAGGGGGGTACCTCTGTCAAGGGGGATGGGGAACCGCCAGAGCATCCTTCTTGCTCGCAGAACGCGCACGATGAAAGGGAGGGGATGGAGCCTGATGATCTTCTGTGCTCGCGCAACGCGCGGCCTCAGAAGGCCCTCGTTGGACGCGCGCAGTAGAAGATCCATCAGCCCCCATCCCTGAGAGAGAACGAGCAAACTTGGAAGGATCATTCAGGATGTGAGGGTCGCTCAATGCGCGCAGTGAAGGGCAACCTCGGCTGCTCCCCTAAAGAGAGATGTAGGGAAATAGGAAGACCCTCGTTAAACGCGCGCAGGATAGAGAGTCCTTCCCGATAGATAACACTGGGTATCGTGAGTATCAGAAGAGCAAGGGGGCAGGGAAAATGGGATGTCAGGCCTGGCGGCGTGCGGGAGGACGGCGCCCGCGTCCGCGATAGGATGGTCCATGGCTAAGACCGGTGAGGCGGATGGTGACGGTGGTCCCTTCGCCAGGGGCGCTGCCGATGGCAATCGAGCCGCCATGCTCTTCGACAATCTTCTTGACCGTGGCGAGACCGAGACCGATGCCGGTCCGCTTCGTGGTGAAAAACGGTTCAAAGACCTTATCGACGATTTCTGCCGGGATAGGAGCCCCGTCGTTCTTGATGAGGATCTGATCTTCCACGCCGCGCCCCGCGCGATGTTGGGTGACCTGAATATGGAGATGCCCGCCGGGGCTCATCGCTTCACAGGCATTTCTGAAAATACTGAGAAAGACTTGCTGGAGTTTAGCCTCGTCGCCGCGGACCGGCGCGATGATGGTCGCATAGTCCTTGGTCACTTGTATCCGTGTGACTTCGAGGTCGGTCGCGACAACCGTGAGCGCGCTATCGATCACTTCGGGGATGCGGAGGAGCCGTCGAGTCAGCTCGAGTGGTTTCGCAAAGTCCAAAATCTCATTCAAGATGGCTTCGATACGGATCATATTGCGCATGGCGTTCTCGACGCGCGTCTGCGGGTCGAAGTCGAGGATGCCTTCGCCCGTGACTTCCTCTAGTTGGGCGCGGATCGAGGCGAGCGGCTCGCGCACTTCAGTCGCCAGGAACATGCTGAACTCGCCGATGGCGGCCTGCCGCTCTTGTTTCCTGATGATGGGCTCCGAGGGGCCAGGAGCGACTGCTGCCCCAGGGGCGCCGGCTGGTCCAGTGACAGGAGTTTGGCTGGCTGGCGTCTGGGCCGGAGCTTGGAGAATGTCCGCGACCTTCATAATAGTCGGCTCAAGCGTGCGGGCATCCGTCTGCTGGTAGCGTCCGGCTTCTTTCGAGGCCAGGGTGATCGTCCCGCCGACTTGTCCTCGGACGAAGAACGGGACGACGAGCGAAGAAAGAAAGCGGTCCTTGAACAGATATTTATGGTCGAGGAACCTCCCCTGTGTGGAGGCGAGATCATGATCCAGGCGTGGCTTGCGATGGCGGACTGCCCATCCGGAGGCTGAGCTGTCAAGCGTGAGGCGGTGGCCCGGCTTCAGATCTTTCTTGCCATCCTTCTGTTCGCTCTTCAGATCGCCGGCCATTCCCAGGACTTCGACATTACCTGCGAGGGGGTCGTAGTGGCAGGCCCAGATGCGATCGTAGGCCACGTATTGATTGGCATCCGTCAAGACGGCAATAATTTTTTCTTGAAGTTCCGGTGTGAGCTGCGATACCGGAGCCGCGAACATTTCTGCGGAAGTGGGTGGCGCAGGGATCGGCTCGTGTGCGACAAATGGGCGGCTGAGTAAGACATTCATATCGAACAGGCCTTCGCGATCCAGTGCTTTCGTGATCTCGTCGCTGGCCTGCTCCATCAAGGCTTTCTCTTTTTTCGCGAACGTCGCGCTCTCTTTTCGCCCAATGACGAGGAAGCCGTACGTCCGGTTTCGATGCAGAAGGGACACCGCAAGTAACGACTTTGTGCCTGGGGTAATCAAGCGGAGGCGAACGGTGCGCCCGCCCTCCTGATCGTTCGCAGGGGGCGCTGCCGTGATGGCGGGAGCCGACAGTGTCCGGAGGATGGCTTGAATATCGCGAGGAGTAAACCCTCGTGCGGCATGGCCAACGAGCGGGCCTTGGTCACGATGGAACACGGCAGCAAGGGCCGCGTCAACCGGCAGCTCGTTGAGCACGGACGTCAAGGTCCGCTGGAGAGACGTCTCGGGAATGGGTGTGCTGTGCGGAGCTGTGGGTGTCATTCGTGAGTTCGCGTAGTGACGCGCGCACATTGTAACAACGCAGGATAGGCAATTCAATCAAAAGGAATAGGTTCCGTTATTTGTCGGGGTTGATAATCTTGGGTGGGCGCTGGGGGAACGCCTGACGTTCCGTCTGGCGGTGGTCAGAGGTCCATGCGTTGAGGATCATGGTGACCAGACTGATGACCACTGCGCCGCCGATTGCCGACCAGAATCCCGCTACCGAAAATCCTGTGACCAGGTATGAGGTAAACTCTAGAAGGAGTGCGTTGACTACGATGAGAAAGAATCCCAACGAGAGGACGATCAAGGGAAGGGTCAGCACAAAGAGAATGGGCCGGACCAAGAGGTTCAGCAATGTGAGCACCAGGACTGCGGCAAGTCCGGCAGGGAACGATTCGACTCCAAGGCCTGGCACGATCATAACCGCCAAAAATACCGCGATGCCCGTGACAAGCACTCGAATGGCTGCCGTGCGAACCCCGCCACTCAAGAAATGGTTCTTGATCTCCCGCGTGACGTGAGAGGTCGGCATCGATTACCCTACTGAGCTGAAACCGGCTGCATGGCGACCGGCGCGCGCGTGCCAGAGGAAAAATGGATTTCGGTGGCGAGCAACAGCGGGTCGCCCTTTTTGGCGCTCTTTTTCTCGCCCTTTGTGGCCTTGATGATGACACGATCGCCCACCTTAGGCATGTTGGCGCCTTTGGAGTGGCTCTGGTCTTTGTACCGGGTCTTTTTGTCGACCTGCACGTCCACCGGGCCCTTGGGCGTTTTGACTTCGACATGTCTCGCGTCAATGGCCATCACCGTGCCGAGCACATGTTGATCGGCACCGCGGGCGAAGCCTGGCGTCGAAATGAAGAAGCACGTGAGTATCACAATTAGCCGTAACCACATGGTGGATCCTATTTCTTTATATCGCGGTCGATGAATTCGTGATGATGGCCCTATCGGTTCGTGCTGCCGCCGCCTCTTCTGCCTGTAGGAATCGGTCGAAAGCGGTCTCCTTTTCCCAATCTTTCTTCGTCCTGGGATTGAACAGCCTCATCAAGCCGGGGCTCAGCGGGATGGGATTCTGCGCGTGTCGCTCCTTGACCGGGATGGTCAGACGACGGATCTGGCGCGCGATGAACACCTCGATCGCAGGGGGCTCCATCTTCGCGCTAAAGCCGGACGTGAACGACTGATCCCTCACCTACCCGACGGCCCGACAATCCCGAGGTCCACCACGGCGATCAAAACGATCAGTTTCGCGAGCATGGCTGGTGCTGTTCACTATACAAAGTCTTCTGTCTGATTGCCACCGGGCTATCCCGACGGAGAGATGCCACGCGGTCCTGCGAGCCGGAGCATCAACAGCGCGGCAACAGGGAGATGCATCAGCAGCCCGCTCATTCCCATGAACGATTCGCCGATCCAAAACGTCATACTGAGATTGAAGACCATGACGCCATAGTAGAGGCCGACGCCCAATAGGAGGCGAGGTGTGATCGATGGAGGCATTGAGAGAGCAGGGAGCCGTCGCTCGAGCGGAAAATAGATGGCGAGGGAGATGAATCCAACGACAGCCCATCCGACATAGTTGGCGAGCGGCACACCGAAATGAACGCCTGGATCGGGGTAGTAATAAATCTTTCCCAAGAACCAGCGGTCGCCGCGAAGGGCCACGGGATCGATGACCATATCGATGAAGGCAAACAAGAAGGCTGTGCACCACAGCACGGGCCAACCGGTTCGTGCCAGGAGATCGAAACGCAGCGGCTTGAGCAGCGGCTGTGTGGAAGGAGAGGATTGCCTGATTGGGAGGAAAAAACAGAGTGCGACACAGTAGGCGGCGTAGAGTAGAAAGCTGAACGAAATCGAGTCCATGAAGGGAACGTTGGAGAAGTAGAGCTCCTGGCCTACGGTCGAGCCATTGTAGTGGTACCACCCGAAGGGAATGCCTGTGCGCGTGGACGAAAATTCACAGACGAAGGCCGTGGCCCAGCTGATCAGCCAGAACCGCCAGGTTCTTGGCCACCCGATCAGCTGGATCGCGGCGAATAGGAACGCGGCTAAAAAGAGAAAAACGTAAGGGCGGAAGAGGATGGTTTTCAGAAAGAGGGTGAGTGTATCCATTCCCTATTCGTGGCTTTTGAAAAGGGATCGGAGTCGTTCTAGCTGCGTTGAAGGGTCCCAGCCATTGGGTTTGGCTGTTCCCTCGCTCCACCATTGCATGCCATCGTTGCTCCACTTTGCTCGCCAATCAAAATAGACTAAATCTCGTTTGCCAGGATCTCCGTCGGCGAAATCGTCGTTACCGAATTGGATCCCACAACAAGGACAAATTTCGTCAGAGGGGAAAATGTCCACCCAAGGAAGAAAACCAAGTTCATATCCACAGGCTGGGCATATATTTGATGAGGGCAAAGGAATCATTCTGCGTATGTGCCTCCCAGATTTACATGATATGGATCATGCGTACCCGTGATCTCGGAACCACCTCACGGCCTTTTCGAGGGCCACTTCGGGCGGCGTTTGCGGGATGCCGAGTTCCTTGATCGCTTTGCTGCAGTCGTAGTGCATCTTGTATTTGGCCATCTTTACCCCTTCGAGCGGAATACGAGGGGGATGGCCTGTAAGATTGGCGATCCACTGGTTGAGGTAGGCCAGGGGGAGAATTGCAAGTCGTGGGAGCTTGATCGTAGGCGCCTTCACGCCGGTCAGGCGGCTCAAGATCTCAAGCACCTCACGCAGCATCAAGTTCTTGTTACCCAGAATATAGCGCTCACCGAGCCGACCCTTTTCCATCGCGAGCAGATGGCCTGTAGCCACGTCATCGACGTCCACGATGTTCATTCCGGTTTCGATATAGGCAGGCATGCGGCCCTTCATGAAATCGACGATGACCTGCCCCGTCGGGGTTGGTTTCACGTCGCTTGCGCCGACCGGGGCGCTCGGATTCACGATGACGACCGGCAGCCCTGCCTTCGCGAGCGTCAAGACCTCTTGCTCTGCCAGGTACTTCGACCGTTTGTAGTGGCCGGCCATCTGTTCGAGCGAAACAGGCGTCTCTTCCGTACCGAGTCCTCCGCCGAGCGGAAGGCCGATCGCACCGATGGTGCTGCAGTAGACGATCCGTTCGGTGCCGACGTCTCGGGCTGCTTCCAGCAGATTCTTTGTGCCGGTGACATTGACATCGTAAAAGATCGATGGATCTTTGGCCCAGAGCGCATAGTGCGCCGCCACATGGTAGAGCTGGCGGCAGCCGGTGAGCGCGTTGCGCAACGAGGCCTGATCGCGCAGATCGCCCTTGACCTGCTCTACGGTCAGGCTGTGTAGATTTTGAAGATCGGCTCCGGCGCGAGCCATGACGCGGACGTCGATGCCGCGTTTGACCAGCGCGCGCGCCACTGCGCCGCCGACGAATCCGGTTGCACCGGTGACGAGAACTTTCATCTTGTTGAGGACGTGAAAGGTAAAAGGTAAAAGGTAAAAAGTAAAAGGCGAGAAATCATAGCCTGAACGGGAGAGGGTTGCGTTTCACGCCTCACGTCAGTTCCTCCGCGACGTGATGTACCGCGCTAGTTCGCGGAGCGGATCGGCGGCCGGACCGAACGAGGAGAGGCGCGCGATCGCGCGGGCTACGCAGTCGTCTGCCAGTGTTTGGGCTCCCTCGGCCCCGTAGAACGTCGGGTAGGTTTTCTTTCCGCGTTCCGCATCGGTGTTGGGATTCTTGCCCAGTTCCTCGCGCGTCCCTGTCACGTTGAGCACATCATCTGCGATCTGGAAGGCCAGTCCGACATCCTCGGCATAACTCGTGAGGTCATCCAGTTGGTCGTCCTGTGCGCGGGCGGCAATGGCGCCCATCCGCACCGCTGCGCGAATCAACATGCCGGTTTTATGCTTGTGGATATTCTGGAGCGTGGGAAGGTCGATGTCCTTGTTTTCGGCTTGGATATCGAAGACCTGACCGCCCACCATTCCCACGTTCCCTGAGCCGTAGGCCAGTTCGTGAATCAGCCGCACTTGGCGTGCCGGGTCGCAGCCCTTCATGAGATCCGATCTGCTGCAGAGATCGAACGCCATCGTCAGTAACGCATCGCCGGCCAGGATCGCTATCGCGTCGCCATAGACTTTATGGTTGGTGGGTTTCCCGCGCCGGAAGTCGTCGTTGTCCATCGCGGGCAGGTCGTCATGAATCAGCGAGTAGGTGTGGATCAGTTCCAGCGAGCAGGCGATCGGCATCAATCCGGGCGCGGGTTGCCCCACTGCTTCTGCCGCGGCAATAGCCAGGATCGGGCGGACTCGCTTCCCTCCCGCCATGAGACTGTACCGCATGCTCTCGTGGAGCGTAGTGGGCGCCGTGGTGGCGCTGGGCATGACAGAATCGAGAAACCGATCCACGTCGTCCCGCTTCTGTTCGAGGTAGTCCTTGATGTTCATAAGAGTTGAAATCTGAGCTTGTCGCGACAGGCCCTGAATCGGCGCGGAGCGTAACAAAAGGTCTTTGGGGTGTCAAACGAATGAACGGTGAGGGGTAAGGAGTAAAGGGTGAGGGGACAAATGCCTCAAGAACATAACTCTGAAAAGGTCAGAACGTTTGACCGACTTCCGCTCCGGCGGTAACGTGAGCGTATCGAAGGAGAGACGATGCTGAAGCGCGCTTTGATTTTGTTGACCGTTGCCCTGTCTCAATGGGGCTGCGACATTGATTACGGGGAGAACTTGTATCCCCTTGAACTCTGGAACCTGGAGGAGGTGCGGTCCAGGCTGGAGCGGGAGAAGCGAGAGTTTCTGAAGATCGAAGACCTTGAGGTCGGAAGGGGCCTATCGCCTCCTGGAGTCGTCGACTGAAGGCCGAGATCGAGGTCCGATATGCCGATGATGGAACCACCATTTTATAAAGGCCCCCTGGTCACCTATGTTGGGTTCAAGGGCTTGCTCGCTTCTTACCTTCCTGATCGCTTCATGCTGAGTGATAGCCAACACGGAATTCAATTGGGGCTCAATGGCATGGCTGTTGGTGGCAAGCGGCGCATCACCATCGAGCCAGAACTGGTCTGCGATGGTACTGCTACCGGCTGCTATTTGCTCCGCCCTGAGCGCCAATTTGTGAATGAAATTGCCGTTTCCAGAAAGGCGTTTGGTGGTTGAGGCTACTCTGACCGAATCCTGTGCTCCCGTTCGTTTCCGCTGGCGTGCCAGTAGCACGTTCACCCTGGTTGATGTGAGCGCCGGCTGCAATACCAAGGCCGAGCCCAACGTCGGTGGCTCGACTGGCACACTTACTAGCTCAACCCATTGCGTCTGAGCCAACACTAGCGGCTGATCAACTACCTCTGTCTCGTTCGCCCCTTGCCTCTCACCTCGCGCCTTCGCTATACTCCGCGCTATGAGTATCAGAAATCGCGGCGGGAAATGGGAGCCGATGCTGTTGGGGATTGAACCCAGGAACTGCACGGTCTGTAAGGAAGGGCTCTACCGCAACAAAACATTTTTCAGCGGTGGCTGGTCGCGCTGTGCCTTATGCGAGGACTTCGTCCATTATAGCTGCCTGGCCAACGGCAAAGTCTCGTTCTTGAAAGCCCGCCCCCGCGTGTGCAAGACTTGCCGCGCCGCCCATGAGGGCACGCCTTCTGCTTCGCCAAAGGCGCCGACTCCAGTGGCCGTCGGGACGTGAATTCCAGCTTACAATCAGGCCCAGTGGAAGCCCGCTCGGGCTGGCGTGTCTTTTCACCCAACATAATCCAGTTCGTTCTCGCGCCGCTGGTTCTCCTCTTCAGTGGATACTTTACGGCGAATTTCCTCCTCAGTGGTCAATACACGTGGTCGCGGACCACGCGGACGTTGGCGCTGATACTCACGGTACTGATTCTTTCCTATGAGTTCGTCTACAAGGAGCACCTGTCGCGCAACGAGTCGCCAGGTCGTGCATGGTCGGCCCTGCTCTATTCTTGCGCGCTTCCCTATGTGATCGGTGTGGTGGTGATGTTAGCGCTTTGGGCGCTCTAAGAAGATTGTTGTTTGGTTTGTCTGGTCTGTCTGGTTTTTTTGGTTGGACGAAACATGAACCAAACAAACCAAATAAACAAAATAAACCAGATGAACGAGACAGACGTGTGAGGACGGTCGATGGCAGAGATTATCCGCAGCGGAGCCTTTCTCCAACAATGTTGGTCGGTGCATCCGCTCTGTCTCAAGGTCAAGCGTGTCGAGCCGGATCGCATTGTGGTGCTGACATGCAGCTCCTGCCGCATGGTGCATCGGGTGACCACCGGTATGATCACCAAGAAGGTATCGACAGGGGACTCTTCCTTGCCTGAACCGGACCCTGCGCAGCCGGATGGACTCGCGGCTCTTAAAGCCTGCATGGGCAGCCATACTCCGGCCCTATCGGTTCGGGAGATGGATGTCTTTCAAGATGCGGTGTGGGTCCGTTGTGCAGAATGTCGGGCGCAGTACGACTTGACAGTCTCCCAGTTCGAAACGCATCAGAAATAGCCTGCGCCTTTCGCGCCGGACGTCCAGCCAATCGATGACTATATCATCACAATTTACAGACGAAGAAGCGGCCTTGATGGCCGATCAGCATTTCTTTCGCGCCAAGGCGCAGATCATGGCCAAGGTGCGTCACGTGCTTTCGGACACGCATGCGGCGTTGAAAGAGGACGTGGGGTCAGCCTCGCTCGTGACCCCGCCGGATTTCGATCCCACCAACTGCCACTTTGTGAAGGGCGAGTCTCTCGAATTCTTTCCCTACCAATATCTGGACTTTCCGAAACATTTTCACGACTCGAACGCCTTGACCTTTCGCACGCTCTTTTGGTGGGGGCACCACGTCGTGTGTGCCTTGATGTTGGAGGGGGAGGGGATCAAGCAGCACAAGGCACGGATCGTAAACCGGTTTCATCAGCTCGCCGGGCAAGGGCTGGAATTGTCGTTGACGCCGACGTTGTGGGAATGGAAACGCGGCGAGGGATATACGTTGCCGATCACGCATGATCGCAAGGCGCAGATTGCCGCTGTGCTGGCCGAACGATCCTTTTTGAAGATTGTCCGCTTCCTGCCGCTTACCGATCCAAGGATTCGCTCTGGCCAGGTGCCGGAATTCAGCCGCGAGACGTTTCGAGCTATCCTGCCCATTGTCACCCCCTAGTCGGCTGCGGAAAAACACTTCTGGTTTGTTTGGTCTATCTGGTTTCTCTGGTGTATCCGCTTAGTCTGATCAAATAGACGAGACAGACTAGTGTAGTGAGTCTCAAATAACTTGACTTATATATGCGATATCACCTAAACCTGAGGGGCATGAGAACCGCAGCCCCTATTCTAT
>JAYTTD010000151.1:0-14953 GCA_043745235.1 Nitrospira sp.
ATTGGAGGGTTAAGCCATGATGAATTACAGAAACGTCACACTCGCAGTTGTTGGGCTCTTCTTGTCCGTGTCATTTCTTGCCTCTACCGTTGTGGCGGCCGAGAAGGATGGCATCATGATGAAGAATGGCAAAATAGCGAAGATGCAGGAGGGGAGGGATATTGGCCCGATGGATCGTGTGATGACTATGGCTAATGGCACGAAGGTCATGATGAACGGCAAGATTATGACGAAGGATGGACAACAATCGCAGCTCCAAGAGGGGCAAGTGATGATGTTGGACGGGAAGCTGATCGATGGCAAGGCCATGGGTAAGTAGTTTCCAAGAATCGTCGGATCTGATGATGTTTGGCGGCTAGCGGAAATCGGTGTGGATCCGCTCCGCCAGCTCATCAGAGATCCTTGGCCTTCCTGTGAGACCCAGAACGGGTGGATGGGTGATTGTGAAATCATCCATCTCAACCGCTCAATCGGAGGCGCTTCAGCTGTGTCTCCAGAGCACTGGGCGTTGCTGGTGCGCCTGCAACGCAAGAGGGAATTGACAATGTCGCCCATCTAGGTGAACCATCTGATCACCAATCAACGAGGGGCCTGGCTTTGAGTCCCAGTCGTGACGCTAGTTCAAACCCCATTTTCTCGCCTCATCTCTCTCCAATTCCGCGACGGATGTCAAAGTGTTTGACCGTCTCTAGGCTCACAATCCTCCTTTGGAGCTTGGCATCGTGTGTCGCGGCTTGAACGGCCAACGGCAGCGGCGCTGCCAGCCATCATGCCGATCTGGGCACGCGAGCAGCAGTGTCTAATCACCACCGATCCCACGAATGTTGTTCTGATCGTTGACCAGTTCGAGCGCGTCATGCCCGCTGAGGCGAACCTCCGTCCTGGATGAGAGCTCGGGGACATCATGTGATGAGCCAACCGCTCCATTCCATACAGCAATTGCCCCCACGCACTCACCGCCGCCTGTACTGTCAGGGCCGCTGCGGTCATGGCTGAGGCGGAGCCAAACTTGATGGAAACGCGAGTAGTGTATCGATGCGTGCGCGATACAATATTGTGGGGCCTATTGCGTCGGGTCACGCCAACGAGGCGCTGGCTGGCGCAGAGATTTGTTCTTTTGACCTGATGGGTTCAACGTGGATCAGCAAGGGAACATCTTTGGCGCTCGGCCTGGTGAGCTGAACGTGACCGCGTCAGATGGCACGCTGCTAGCTAGGATTATTCATAAATGCCGCCGCGAGTCACTCTAGACCGACTAGACCGAAGCCCTCCTGGCTTATCGCAACTTAGCCAACGTAGGCGTACATGCAGTTCGTCGAGGAGACCGAGCGAGAAAATTCTTGCTAGGCAAGAGAGCTGGACGACGTAGCAGATATTCATGAATTGTCCGGGCTAGGCACAATCGAGATCGGGTAACCAACCTCCGACGTTACATGGGGAGAGGACGGGAAGACCCTATCTATTACGGGTGGCTCATTGGTCTATCGCTTCCGCTTGACTACAGGTGTAACCCGGCACTAGCCTGCTGTAAGGCTTTTCGCAGTCGGGCGACTCTAGTTATGTCACTGTTCCACCGAAGGAGTCGTATGGCCTCTCAACGTCAGACCACTTCCGCTTCTCAGCCACTGATCCTGGCAGAGCAGCAGCGCCTTGAAGAGGATGCGCAGCGTCAGAGCCACTGGAAACGCTGGGGTCCCTATTTGAGCGAACGGGCTTGGGGAACTGTGCGTGAGGACTATAGCCCTCACGGTACAGCTTGGGAAGCGTTCCCACACGATCATGCGCGATCCCGTGCCTACCGCTGGAACGAAGACGGCCTCGCCGGCATCTGCGATCGCCATCAACTGATTTGCTTCGCCATTGCCTTGTGGAATGGGCGCGATCCTATTTTGAAGGAACGCGTGTTCGGCCTCACTGGTAACGAAGGCAATCACGGCGAGGACGTGAAGGAGTGCTACTTCTATCTCGATTCGACGCCGACTCATTCCTACATGAAGTATCTCTATAAGTACCCGCAGGCGGCGTTCCCCTATTCCCAGCTGGTCGAGGAGAATCGGCGTCGAGGGCGTCAAGATCCGGAGTTCGAATTGATCGACAGCGGCGTCTTCGACGAGAACCGGTACTTCGATGTATTTGTGGAGTATGCCAAAGCGACACCGGAAGATCTGTGCATCCGAATCCAGGTCGTCAATCGTGGTCCCGATCAAGCCGAACTCACCCTGCTTCCGACTCTTTGGTATCGCAACACATGGTCCTGGGGATCGGACATCCGGCGCCCACGTTTCAAGCAAGGGGAGTCGATGGAGGAGATGAGCGTCATCGAGACGCAGCACGAGTACTATGGCCTGCGTCGGTTACTCTGCGAGGGTGATCCCACCCTGCTCTTCACAGAAAATGAAACCAACACCCGTCGTCTCTATGGCGACCAAGAAGGCGCCCGGTATGTGAAAGATAGCTTTCACGATTATGTCGTGTTGGGCGAGAAGGAAGCGGTCAATCCGGATCACCTCGGTACCAAAACAGCGGCCCAGTATGTGCTCACGCTCGCGCCCGGCGCGACAAAGACCATCCGCTTGCGATTGACCAACGAAGAGCGGACCCCTGGTTTTGCAAAGCAGGACTTCGATGCCGTCTTTACGGTACGCCTAAAGGAAGCGAATGAGTTTTACGACAGCCTCGCGCCAGCCACTCTTTCAGAGGACGCGCGCCGTGTCCAACGGCAGGCGTTTGCTGGTTTGCTCTGGAGTAAGCAGTTCTATCATTACGAGGTCAATCGCTGGCTCAAGGGTGACCCGAGTATGCCGGAACCTCCGCGCGAACGCCTTGGAGGCCGCAATGCCGACTGGACGCACCTCTACAACGCCGATGTCATCTCGATGCCGGACAAGTGGGAGTACCCCTGGTATGCGGCGTGGGATCTCGCGTTTCACTGCGTCCCGCTCGCGCTCGTCGACCCGACGTTTGCCAAGGATCAGCTCGTCCTGATGCTGCGCGAATGGTACATGCATCCCAATGGACAGATTCCGGCATATGAATGGGCGTTTGGCGATGTGAACCCACCGGTCCATGCTTGGGCGGCCTGGCGCATCTACAAGATCGACAAGAAACGCAACGGCGTCGGCGATCGCCGGTTCTTGGAGCGCGTCTTCCACAAACTGTTGTTGAACTTTACGTGGTGGGTGAATCGAAAAGACGCCGAGGGGAAGAACATCTTCCAAGGCGGCTTTCTCGGCCTCGACAACATCGGGGTCTTCGACCGGAGCGCGCCCTTACCGACCGGCGGCCATATTGAACAATCGGATGCCACCAGTTGGATGGGCATGTACTGCCTCAACATGCTCACGATCGCGCTGGAGCTCGCCCGCGACAATCGAGCCTACGAAGATGTGGCCAGTAAGTTCTTCGAACACTTCGTCTACATCTGTCGCGCGATGAACAACATCGGCGGCGAGAAGATCGAGTTGTGGGATCGCGAGGACGGCTTCTTTTATGACGTGCTGCACCTGCCGAACGGAGAAACTACACACATGAAGGTCCGCTCGATGGTCGGCCTGATTCCTCTGTTCGCAGTCGAGACGCTCGACTCCGAACTCGTGGACAGTCTGCCGCGGTTCAAGCACCGGATGCAGTGGTTCATCGAGAATCGGCCTGACTTTGCGCAGCATCTGGAGACGCAGTCCTACGATGGAGGTGTGCGTCGTTTTCTCTCGCTCGTGAGCCGTGACCGGCTAAAATCTGTGTTGGGGTACCTGCTGGACGAAGAGGAATTCCTGTCTCCCTACGGCATCCGCGCCCTCTCTCGCTATCACAAGGATCATCCCTATGTGGTCTCGGTCATGGGCCATGAGCATCGCGTGGACTACGAACCGGCGGAATCCAGTACAGGCTTGTTCGGAGGCAATTCGAATTGGCGCGGACCGATCTGGTTCCCGGTCAACTATCTCCTGATCGAGTCGCTGCAAAAGTTCCACTATTATCTCGGCGACCAGTATCAGGTGGAATGTCCGACCGGATCGGGCCGTCAATCCACGCTCTGGCAAGTGGCCGCCGAAATCTCGCGCCGTTTGACGCATATTTTTCTCCAGAATACTGAAGGGAAACGTCCGGTGTTCGGCGCAATGAACCGATTCCAGGATGATCCCCATTGGCGTAACCACGTATTGTTCTACGAATACTTCCATGGGGACAACGGGGCAGGTATCGGGGCAAGCCATCAGACCGGCTGGACTGGCCTGGTGGCGAAATTGATTCAGCAGAGCGGGGAATGAGGACGTGAGGGGTAAAGGGTAAGGGGTGAGGCGTGAAGATCGGAGCCGAAGACTGTCGGAACCTCGATCGAGCCTTGAGCCTCGAATGGTTAGAGACCAACGGTCGCGGGGGGTTCTCGTCTGGCACAATCGCGGGTGCACAGATCCGCCGATATCATGCGCTCTTGCTGACGGCCCGCAAACCGCCGCATGAACGGTTCGTGCTGGTCAACCACCTCGAAGAATGGCTCGACATCGATGGCCAGGCGATTCCACTGTCAACGAATTTGTATCCTGGCACCGTCCATCCGGCCGGTTATGAGCACTGTATCGAATTTTCAACAGACCCCTGGCCGACCTGGACCTTCGACTGCAACGGAATAATGGTCCAACGGGAGATCCTGTTGATCCACGGCCGCGATATTGTGATCGTGCGGTGGAAGCTGGTCGGCAAGAAGCACTTGCGAGTCGTGCTGCGGGTGAGACCAAAGCTCACTGGGCGCGACTATCATGGGACGCATCACGAGAATGGACACCTCTCGACGGAGGCTCAGGTTGGGAATGGAATGGTGGTGTGGCATCTGTACTCCGATCTGCCCCCAGTGCGGGCCTTCCACTTAGGAGGGTATCGCCATGAACCACAGTGGTATCGGCACATACAATTCCCTGTCGAACAGCAACGTGGACTCGATGCCGAAGAAGACTGGTGGTCACCCGGAGAGTTTACGTTCGACCTTAAGTCCGGATCCACGAGAACCCTGGCCTTCACCAGTGAGGCCATCGACCGGCTCGACGACGACGACCTCGTGAAGCGCGAGAAGTCTCGCCGCGACACAGTCCGGCAAGCCCCACCAACTGCTGATTCTTTGGCTAGCCAGCTCTGGCGTGCTGCAGATGTGTATGTGTCTAAGCGAGGCGACCAGCAGACGGTGATCGCTGGGTATCCCTGGTTTACCGATTGGGGCCGCGACTCGTTCATCTCGTTGCCAGGCCTCTGCCTGATCACCGGTCGATTAGATGTGGCCTGGCAGGTTATCTCTTCGTTTACGGCGCATATTTCAGAAGGCATGATCCCGAATCGTTTCCCTGACACAGGGGAGCAGCCGGAATATAACACGATCGACGCCTCACTCTGGTTTATCCATGCCATCGATCGCTACCTCGCGGCGTCACGAGATGAGGCCCGCGTGCGCGAGACCGCTTGGCCTGCCGTGAAACAGATTCTCGACGGCTACCGCCGAGGCACGCGATACGGGATTAGGATGGACAAGGATGGTTTGATTACGGGCGGAGTTCCCGGCGCGCAATTGACCTGGATGGATGCGAAGGTCGGTGATTGGGTCGTCACACCGCGCCATGGAAAACCGGTGGAGATCCAAGCGCTCTGGGTTCGAGCGCTGGAAGTCGGCGAAACACTCGCGCGACGATTCGGCGAAACGGACTATGCCGATCGGTGCCGGAATGACCGCAGCAACGCGATCGCGTCCTTTCGCAAACGGTTTTGGTACGAAGACGGCGGCTATCTCTACGATGTGATCGATGGACCAGAAGGGAACGATGCGTCGCTCCGTCCCAATCAACTCTATGCCATCTCGCTGGTTGACGAATTGGTCCCGCGCGACCGCGCGCAACAGATCCTTCGCCTCGTCGAAGCGCACCTCCTGACGCCGGTCGGACTCCGCACGTTGTCGCCGCACGATCCTCGTTATCGCGCTCGATACGAAGGCGGCGTGGTGGAACGCGACGGCGCCTATCACCAGGGCACGGTCTGGCCCTTCTTGTTGGGCCCGTTTGTGACAGCCTGGATGAAAGCATTCGGCCAGAATGCCGCAGCACGGAACAAGGCCCGCAGTTTTCTCGCAGGCCTTGAATCCCATCTGCATGAAGCCTGTTTGGGCCAAGTCTCTGAAATTTTCGATGCCGAGGCTCCGCACCTGCCGCGAGGCTGTTTCGCGCAAGCGTGGTCGGTAGCCGAACCCCTGCGCGCGCTCATCGAAGATCTAGGGGGCATCGCTGAGACTGCCCGCCCCAAGGTGAGGACCGTGATCGTACGTCGGCACCGCAAATCAGGCCCAGTCGCGAAGCCACCATCGAAAAGTACAGACCCGCAACAGAAGAGTGACGGCGTGAAAGGTCGGGCCTTGCGCGATCCTCTGCTATGATCTGGAGCAAGCACGTTCCATCACGTGCGGTAGCACCGTGAACGTCTTGCTCGCCCTCATGAAACTTCCCTGCTGCGACGTGATAAGGCTCGCGTCCGAATCCATGGACCGAACTCTCCTGCTCCCGACCAGAATTCAACTGCAACTTCATTGCTGGATATGCCAAGCCTGCGCGCGGTACCAGCGGCAACTGCTGGTTCTACGGGAGGCCATGCGGCATTCGGCATCTGAGACCTACGCACAAGAAGGCAGACAGCTTTCCTCTGCTGCCATGGCTCGGCTGAAAGAAGCCCTAGGCGCCTCTAGTGCCAAAAATATAATCCCTCTGTCCTCGTACACAAAACAACATAACCATGATATGTCAATGCGTTAGACTGGTCGATCCTGGGTGCTAAAATTATGGAAGCTATTCGAAGATGTCACGCAGATCACTCGCACCACACCGGCTGTTCTTTAGAAAGAGAGCAGGCTCCATGTTATTGAAATCGAGCAGACCGATGACCTTCCTGTCACCCTATTGCGTTGCCGTTCTCTGTCTCGCACTCACGGCTTGTGTGGGAGGGGACTACACTTCGAAGGCCAACGGGGAGAAGAATGTGTACCCTGTCGATGAGCAAGGTGCCAAGACCCTCGTGTATGAGACAGATCAAAAATTGCAGACGACGATTCACGACATTCAGGATCCAATGGTCAAACGGCAAGTCGCGACTCAGGAGATGGCTGAGCAGATTCTGGCGAGAAAAGCAGTGAAGCTCGAGACCATCAGTGCCGCTCCAAAACGGCAGCCAGAGGACCCGATTTATGTGAGCTTGGCCCCTCCGGTTCTGGACGGCAAGATGCAGCAGGCGGAGAAACCGAAGGGTGCGGTCGCGCAACAAATCCGCAACGAGTTCGATTCCGATCCCATCATTAAGCTCGTCGCAGGAAGCCAGAATAGAGCAGGGCAGTGGAAACCCCGTGCCACTCCGTCTATTGCCGACGTCGAAGTCTCCTCCAAGGTCTCAATCAAGGAAGTCTACGGCATGAATCGCCAGACCGGTAAACCTGGCAAGATGGTCGCGGTCGTGTTCGAAGCCACTATCACCTCCCAGGTCCCGCCCGCTTCATATACCGTCTCAGAGTCTGGCAATTTTTTAGAAAACATGGAAGTCTCCAAACGTTTTGCCAGGCAAGTCAAACAGGTCATTGTCGAAAAGATTGGCCCAGGCATCCCCGCCAATTGATTCGTTGCCTCCTCTATTAATAGGGCAAAGGTTCCCGCCTAGCAGGCTGCGGAATCCTCGGCGCGGCAGAACAGCAATGGTTGACACGTTTGAAACAAGAGGAAGTCGCACCCGAAGAGGCTCAAAAATGGCAGATTTCTTATCTGCCCAATCCTGGCGCACCTCCGCGCGCCACGTGGCTCTTTAAGGAAGCTGCAGACCGATCGCGAAGGTGGCTGAATAGCCTCCTGCCATTGTCGTCGGAGCCAGCAAGAGTTGATCGCCACCACGCCGGAAGATCCAATCTTGCTGGTTTCTCGTGGTGCGCAGTCCTGTCGCGGCATAGGGCGGGTCAGCATGGACGCGATCCGTTAGCCCATCGTCGAAGTACAATTGCGACGTGAACTCAAAGGTTCGCCGGGCCACAGTCGCAGTGCGAATCTTGAAGTGCATATGCACCGTCCGGCCTGGATACCAGCCAGGGTACACCGTGACAAACTGAGCCGAGCCGCGCGCGTCAGTGACCTGATAGCCCCGTAAAAACTTCTGGCCGATGCTGCTAAACCCAGGATCCTGCACATCCGAGTAGACGCCCTGCGCATCGCAGTGCCAAATGTCCACCTGAGTGCCAGGCAACGGCTGACAATCCCCGGTGCTGAGGCGCGAGACCAATAGCGTTAGAGCCAGCGGCGTACCGGGCCTCACTCGTCCGTCAGTCGGATCTGAGCGAATGTCAGAACGATTCAAACGTTCGTCGACGAAATACGGACCTTCGGTTTGCTCTGGTCGGACCACACACGAGGGTCCAAGCGTGCCGGCAACAGCCGGTCTGGAATTCAGCCCGCCAGTCATCAGCCAGGCCACACCAGTGGCGCCAAGACACACCACAACTTCACGGCGGGAAAGGAGAAGCCCTGCAGGCGTGTCTTCAGGTGTCATTGGTTTTCTCCTTTCTGCAGGCAGAGCGCTGTGGCGAGCGCATCGCCGCCACCCCGCGCTGCGAAACGAGTCCTATTGAGGATTATCTTCTGAAAAGTAGAACGCCCCGTGTTCTTCGTACTCTATCGGTGTGACTGTGCCTTGGCATTCGTAAAGTCCAACACCGCCAGCCGTTCCCTCTTCGCTTTCACGGCGTCGGTGATCACTCCCTCCGCCAGTTGTTTCAGACTCTCTTCATACGGCAACCCCGCATGAGCCGGAATGGCCCAGAGAGCAGCGATGGCAACTAGGCCCTGATTAGAAGACGATTCATTCCCGGAGAGCAACCCTTTGAGGTAGGGAGCAAGTTCAACGCTAGCGCACACTATACTCAGCACGCATAGCCTGTCTAGCAGGAGAGTTCACATGGCCGGCATCGCCGGACAGCTAAGTTGACGCCTACTCGAAAGTGTCTTAGAGTACTAAGCGAATAGGGTGATCGCGATGGCCGCTGAATCGGTGAAACAGAAGATTCTTCAAGTTGTCGAGCAACTTCCTGCTACGGCCACCCTTGAAGATGCCATCGAACGACTCTGCTTCCTGGCGAAAGTTGAGGAAGGCATTCGTCAATCTGATGCTGGTGAAACGGTCCCCCACGCCGAGGCCATTCAACAGATCCGTAGATGACCCAGCTGATCTGGACCCGCAAAGCGATAGAAGATATTCAGTCCATCCGGCAGTTTATTGCACAAGATTCCCCCCACTATGCCCAGCTCGTCACGCAACGATTAATCGCCGCCGTTGAACGCTTGCCCGCATTGCCTCAGTCCGGGCGTATCGTTCCAGAGATCAATGACTCCACCGTGCGCGAAGTGATCCAAGGCTCCTACCGAATTGTCTATCGTCTCATTCGTGAAGAGATCCATATCGTGACAGTTCATCACGCCGCCCGCCTCCTCCGTCTTGAGCCATGATCTGACAGCAGCGATACCACATGCATACCAGTGTGGTGTCAATAGGTAAGACCGAGGAAGCGGTAGCACCTCCAGCCACCGGTTCAACTACATTTGCCGCCGCATCATGCAACTCCACCAGAATCATGCGCACGGGGCAGATTTTCCATTTCGCAACGAACCGTCATGAACAACAGGCTAGTGCCGGAGGTCATAGAATACGAAGTTTTGTCGAAATTGTTTTGTCCTAGGCCGAACGATTGATACGATCCACCTGCCAGATGCGGAGACTGCGAAAGTCAGCGTGCGCGAAGACACAGGGTCTTACTTGCCCCTGCTCGTTAACTCGAATCAGCAAAGCGGAATAGGAGGACGTATGAGCGACTCACGCCTGACACCCAGTACCATCAAGATCAGAGATTTAATCAAGGACTTCGAGGAGAGCCGGCTTCCGGAGTTCCAGCGTGGCTATGTGTGGAAACCAAAGAAGGCATCGCTACTCGTCGATTCGCTATACAAGAACTTCCCCATCTCCTCCCTCCTCCTCTGGAGCACAGAAGAGGAGATCCAGGGCCGTGCCAAAAAGGGCAGGCCGTCTAGCGGAGTGAAATGGTTGATCAATGGACAGCAACGGGTCAGGACGCTCGCCGAATGTTGGACCGGCAAAGAGATCGAAGTGGTGTTTAACCCGGAGAAGGAAGATTTTCGTCTCTCCAACGCCGCTACGAAACGCGACTCCACCTGGTTTCGACTGGTGGATATATGGAATGACGAAAAATATTTGCGAATTCGAGAGAAGCTTCCGAATGATTCCAGACGACTCGAACGAGAAAAGCATTTTGAACGGGTCCGAGAAATCCTTAACTACGATGTGCCAGTGGTCCACATGACAGGCCACAGTCTCAAAGACGCCGTAGAGGTGTTTACTCGGATCAACCGCCAAGGGGTGCGGCTCGGGACTGCCGAGATCGAGCGCGCGCGCGTGGCGGCCGAACATGCTGGATTCCTCATGGACAAGGCCGACTCTTTTTTAGAGGAGTGCGCTCAACTAGACTTCAAACGCTTGACCGTGATGCATCTGTTCCGAGCATGCGAGTTTGTTGCTTGTGAGGGTCAATGGAACAGCTCCAGGCGGAAAAGGACGCAATTGGACAAGCTCGAGAGACCAGAACTCGAGCAGGCCTGGGATAGGACCTCGAAAGCCGCCCGCGAAGCAATCAACCTCGTCCGCGGTGAGTTCGGCTTGATCAATATGGATCTGCTCTGGTCCGGCGCACTCCTTGTTCCAGTCATCGCGTTCTGTGCGACTCGGAAGCACAAGGCCCAAGACGCCCGTGCCATCACTGCCTGGCTGGCTTGCACTGCACTCTGGCACCGATACGGTCGATCAGCGAATACGGCGCTCGAGCAGGACCTCAAAGCCTGCTCCAAGGAAGATCCTGTGGGCCAGCTCTTGGTCAACCTCAAGCCACCCTTGGGTAGACACGAGGCAAGTGCCAGTGATTTTGATCACGCTCTGGCGGATAAGAGTGCCCTTCTGGCCATGTACATTGCCTGTCACGCGAGAGGATGCCAGGATCTCTTTACCGGTGCGAAGATCGTCCAGCAAGACAACATCGAACGACATCACATTCTCCCACGTGCGAAGCTTCGTGACGGGAGAAACGGCAACCCCGACTGTTTGGCTAACATTGCCTTCATCAGCAGTTCCGCAAACAAGGGCGTTGGTGACAAGGATCCAGGCCAGTACCTGATGGAGATCGACAAGCAGATTCTGAAGAGTCAATGCATCCCAACCAATCAAAAGCTCTGGCGCATAGAGCAGGCAGAAGAGTTTTGGCAAGCACGACGTGAACTGCTCGCCGGTGCGTTCAACGACTATCTCCAGACTTGTCTGCCGCAACGGCAAGCCCGTGACGCAGCTTGAGAAGCTGAAAATGTACCAGAAGTCCGTTGTGGTTTCCCCGACAACCTGATAAGTGGCGGCCCTGCCGAGTCCAGGTGGATGTGAAATGGAAACAATCGGAAAGATGCTCGCGGGAATTATCGGCTGGGCGCTGATAGGTTATTGCGTCTATCGGCTCTTCAAACCATCTCCTTGGCGACATAGGCCAGCCTGGATGCGCCGACAACGAGATGGGCAGCCGGTCTTGATCGGGCCGTTGCCTTACCAGAAGAAGTGGTACCTGCTGTCTCCCGCTGAACGAGACTTTTACGAGGCGCTCCGCCAGGCGGTGGGGAACGGTTACTTGATCTTTACCAAAGTGAGACTGCTGGACCTCCTCTGGCTGCCGCAGAACCTGTCTAACCGTCAGATATACATGAATCGGGTACAGGCCAAGCACGTGGACTTTGTGCTGTGTCATCCTCAGACCGTGGCTCCAGCCCTCGTGATTGAGCTGGACGACGCCTCACATCAGCTACCGGAAAGACAGGATCGGGACATCTTCCTTAATGAGGTTCTGCGGGTCGCCGGGATTCCGCTGCTCCGTGTGCCGGTGAGGAAGTCCTTTTCAGCTCCAGTCTTGCACGGTCAGATCCTGGAGACCTTGGGTGTGGGCAGCCGGCAGGAAACCGGCGCAGCATGATCTGAAGCTGCGCCTCGCGAGCTGTGACTGTTACAATCTTGGTTTCGATTCATGAAGCTGGTACAGTGGAGCGTATAGCTCACAGCTTGTGGACTTGGGCATGAGGTAATCCGATGACTGCGATCACCGAATTCTTGCGACGGCAAAAAGAAACCGATTCGCCACATCGGCGAGCTCATCGGCAGAAGGAGTGGCTTGATGCGGTGGAGGACTTATTCCGGCACATCCGCTCCTGGCTCGCCGAAGCTCAGCGGGAGAAGCTGGTCAAGATCCACCCTGACAAGATCAAGATTACCGAGGAGAACCTCGGAACCTATCCCGCACCGTGCCTTGTCCTCACCGCTGCTGGAAAAACCGTGAAGGTGAAGCCGATCGGCAGCACGATCATCGGGGCCGACGGCCGGGTCGATATGGAGTCCTCCAACGGAACCTTCATGTTTTTGTACGTCGCAGGCCAGCACAAATGGGTTCATGGCGTCGGCAAACGGCCTGCTGAGTTTCTCGATCTCACCGAAGACCTCTTCACTGATCTCTTCAAACGCGCACTCGCGTGACGGAACTCGACGCAGTTCTGGATGCCTATCTCACGCTGGTTGACTGCCACACAGTCACCGCAGAGCTACTTCGCAAATCCAGTAAAGGGTCCACTTTTCACAGAACCGGTTTCCAGAACCAACCTCTGGATGAAGCCAAGCGACTGCTGGCACAGGCCAGGACGGAACTGGATGACTGGGCTATCGTGGGGCTGGTCTCGACCTTTGAGCGCATCCTGTTCAAACATGAGCGGTCACCGCTCCGCAGCAAGCCTCTCCGCAAAGGGGCTGAGGGACTTTACGATGCCATCAAGCTGTTCGAGAAACTCATCGTGCGCTGCACGTATAAGGATGTAGAGCGTCTCGGTCACTATCGCGACTGGGTTGCCCACGGAAAGCGCTGGGAGAATTCTATATACGCAGATCCCGTGAATGCTTATCAGCAGCTGGTGGACTTTCTGATTCAAGCCGGGTTGGAGACGAAGGTCGGATAAAAGGTGTGAGAAAAGTCATGAGCGTAATCATAACGGATCACCGGTTGCCAGGCGCCACCCACTCTCACCTCAAGCTGGATCACAAAATCCACCACCTTGCCATTTTCTGTCTTGTGAAAGTGCCTTTTGCGCGTGCGTGCTCCTAACGCTCTGGTGTATGTCTTTTTGCCCACCGACCTCGTTATCCGCTCCGATCTTTTTGTCTCTTCCAATCTGGCCTGTCGTGACTCGACGGGTGGCGCATTCCTTCAGTCTCTTTCTTCCTCTCTCACTCTAGTGGCCGGTGGTTTTCTTTGGGTAGGTAGCAAGGCTGGGCCAAACTGCGCGCGTCCAACGAGGGCCTTCCCTTTCTCTCTCCATCCCTGTGGCCGGCCTCGTCTTTAGGGGGAGGGGAAGGATTGTCTCGAACTGCGCGCATCGAGCGACCACTGTTTCACCGTGGGGGCTCTGCGAGCACACGAGACGGTCCTGCCCCTCCCCCTATCCCAATTACACCGGCCACTCTTCCTCATTCCACGCCATCTCCCAAAACATCCACTCATACCGTGAACTGGCGACGAACGACTCTTCCATCCGCCGCTTTTCTTCCTTGCCCGCTGTTTTGGCCCACTGATCTACCTTGCGCCTCATCCAGTGCTGCACTTCGGCGAATTCAGGTGAGGCATAGAGCATGAGCCAGTCCCGATATGAGTGATTCTTCTGTGGCGGGCCTTGTTTCAAGAGATGCTGCCCGACGACGCAGTAGATCCAGGCGCAGGGGAGGGCAACGACGGTGATTTCCGCTGCCGAGCCTGTATGGGCGACGGTGAGCATGTGCCTGGTATAGGCGTAGGTTGTCGGCGCCATGGGCACGGCTGTCATCTGTTTGGGGCTCATCTTCCATCGTGACCCATATCCTTCGTGGAGGCTGCGTTCGACGACGATGGTTTCCTCGGCCAGCTTCGTGAAGCGCAGGGCCGACTCTGAATCAGGCGCTCTCATCGCTCCTGCAGAAAACACACGAGCGAGGTCGCCAAGAAACCGTGCATCTTGCAGGATGTAGTACTTGAATTTTTGTTCAGGCAAGGTCCCCTTGCCCAACGCCACGACAAACGGATGGGTGAGCTGCGCGTTCCAGATCGGTTGGGCCAGCTTACGCAGATGGTCGGAAAATGACATCGTGTCCTCTGTGAGATTGAAGGTGGTGGCAGTTTCTTGCGAGAGACGTGTCACGCCTTACGTTTCGCGATCCTTGTGTCGGCTAGGGCCAGGGTCTCGGCAAGCGATTGATGCCGTCGAGCGCGGCGACTCGATAACATTCTGCCAGGGTCGGGTAGTTGAAGATGGTGTCGATGAAATAATCGATCTTTCCCTGGTACGCCATGACGGCCTGGCCGATGTGAATGAGCTCCGTGGCCCCCTCTCCGATGGCATGGACGCCCAGGAGCGCGCGGGTGTGGCGATGAAACAGCAGCTTGACCATACCGGTCTCATCGCCGATGAGCTGTCCGCGGGCGATTTCCCGATAGTGTGCGACGCCGACCCCATAGGGAATCTCTGCCTTGGTCAGATCGTCCTCGTTTCGCCCCACCGTGGAGATTTCAGGAATGGCATAGATGCCGTAGGGGAGAAGGCCCGTGTCGGTGCGGTCGGGATGGCCAAAAGCATGGCAGGAGGCATGGCGTCCTTGCTGCATGGAGGTGGAGGCCAAGGCGGGAAAGCCGATGACGTCGCCGACGGCGTAGATATGGGGAACGGCTGTTTGGAAATGGTCGTTCACGATCACGCGGCCTCGTGAATCCGGCGTGAGGCCGACGGCCTCCAGGTTCAAGGGCTTCGTGGCGCCGATGCGGCCAATGGCATACATGAGTGTCGTG
>JAYTTD010000152.1:0-14803 GCA_043745235.1 Nitrospira sp.
GTGCCCATCAGAATCAGATCCGATCGCAGCGTGGTCGCTTCTTGCAGGATCATGGTGGCCGGTGTCCCGAGCACGGCGACTCCGTGCGCCTGATAATCTATGGCGCGGAGGCGTTCTGCCACACCATCAACGAATTCGGCTTGCTTCTCCAGTATCTCGGTGGAGGCCGCGGCCGCGGCAGCATCGCTTGGCCATGGCGGCGACGTCTCAGGCAACACGGTCAGTAGCGTGATCTTCGTCGCATCGTGAAACGGCTTGAGTTGTAGGAAACGAAACGCGGCTTCCGCGTCGAAAGGGCCTTGGAGCGGCAGCAAGATCTCTTTCATGGCTTTGACCGGGCCGTTTACGATCAATGTCGCGCAGGGGGCCAGGGTGAGGATGCGGTGTGACACACTGCCGAGCGGCCGCTCCTTGATGGGACCAAGACCCCGCGCTCCCATCACGATAAGATCGGCTTTCTGTTCCTCGGCTATCGACACGATCACGTCTGCCGGAGACCCGATTCGAAGCTGTTTCGTCGTGGGGCCTGCATGCATCGAGAGGAGAGACTGAACCCGATTGAGCAGCCGCTCCCCGTCTTCCCGCATGTGCTGCTCAAGATCCTTATAGAAGTCCTCCGCCACTTCCGGCAGCATCATTGGATAGGCCGGCCTCGGGACGTTCAACGCGTGAAGCAGGGTGAGTTGCTCTGCCCGGGCAAGGTATTTCAGGACGTGCACGGCCTCATAGGAATTATCCGATCCGTCAACCGCGAGTAATGTTTTCATCGAGGATGCTCCTTATCGCCGCTGTGGGCACTCAAGGCTCACTGGCAATCCGTGGGGCAGAAAAACAGGAGGTACAATCCTACTGCGAGTCCGAGGAGGACAGCCCCCAGCAACAGCCACCGTGCCCTTGTCATAGATCCCTTTCCAGTTTCGCGCTACACAAAGACTCAGCAAGTCTGGTGCCATTGCCTGTCGCTCGTGAAACGTGAAAGGTGAAACGCCCGAATCCAGAAAGGAGATACGCTTCACGCCTCATCGGTTCACGTCTTCTGTTGCCTTTTGCTACAGACTGAAAAGTAAAACTGTAGCAGGACACCCCCGCTCAACATGCAAAGGGCCGATGGCCGATGAATGATGGCCCGACAAGAGAGAGAAACTCTTTGTTTCCACAACGCTATCAGCTGTCAGCCCTCAGCCAGGATCTGATGGCACCGGCCTTGCTGATAACAGGGAATGAGTCAGACTCTTGGGAGGTGACATGGCTGAATCGCTCTTCAGAAAGATTCTTGTGCCGATAGATTTTTCTCCGTGCTCGGAAGAAGCCTTCCGCGTCGCACTGACCCTTGCCAAAACATTTCAAGCCGAGTTGCTGCTGCTGCATGTGATCGACACCAGTGCCCTGGCGACTTTCAATCAGTTGGGATTATTGGCGGTGCCTTCAGACGCACAGGGTCAGAAGCGTCGGCTGCGCCATCATGCGCGACTCAATCTGCGGCGATTGCTCGAATCAGAGGTGGCCAAGGGTGTGACCGTGACGCGAATCGTATTGGAGGGCGGACCGTTTGTGGAGATCGCGAAGACGGCCCGGACGGAAAAAGTGGATCTGGTGGTGATGGGGAGTTACGGCGGGCGCTCAGGAAACGTAGACAAGATCTTTTTCGGTAGTACGGCGGAAAAGGTGGTGCGGACCGCGGGCTGTCCGGTGTTGACGGTTCCGCTGCCACCCAAGCCGAAACGATAACTCGAGAATATATTGAAAGGGAGGTATGCATGAAAAGTCAAAAGGCGCAGCAGTGGGGATGGGTGTTGGTGCTTGCCGTCACATGCGGGTTCTGGTGGGAGGCGGCGGGGCCGGTGTTCTCGCAGTCGGAGCAAGTCGTCGAGGTCACGATCAAGGATTACAAGTATGTGACCAAGCAGGGGGTGCTCCTCCTCGGATTCCCTACAGTGATTAAGATCAGGAATAATGAGGATGCGGAACGACACGATTTTGGTTCGACCATGTTTGAGGGCCTTCCCACTCAGATCGAGAAGGACGGGGTGATCGTCTATGGGCGAGGCGTGGGCGGAGTGTTTCTCGATCCCAAACGGGATGCGACCATTCGGTTCAACATGTCACGGCCTGGCCGATATGAGTTCCGGTGCTCGATCCATCCGAACATGACCGGTGAGCTGCTCTTGCTCAGCGCGGAGGCGGTGTAAAAAAAGACAGTCGAGTGAGACACGCGAGACTGGCGGGAAAGGCGAGACGGGTGAGACACGGTGAAAATTTGATCTGCACAGGTCGCGCTCTTCGCGCATTTCCCGCACGCCTCGCGGATGTGAGGAGATGAACCCTTGATCGCGCGAATTTTGTTTGCGACAGATTTTTCACGGTGGGCCAGGCGGGCGGAAGACTATGCCTTCGCCCTCGCCTGTTCGTGGAGGGCTTCCTTGACGGTGCTCAGCGTCGCGGAATTTCCACCGGGGCTCAATCCCGACTACCCCGTCAATCAGCAATACCTGACTGATCTGCTCAAGCAGGCATCGTCGCAGTTAGTCGACCTCAAAGGCCGGGCGGAGCGGCGAGGCATTGCGGTCACGACAAGGGTGGCCACGGGGATTCCGAGTGAAGAGGTGATCACTGCGGCGAGGGCGGAGGATTCGGACCTCATCGTCGTAGGGACGAGGGGGAAGACCGGCCTTACGCACGTCTTGTTAGGCAGCACTGCTGAGCGGGTCATTCGCGGCGCCCCCTGCCCGGTGCTGACGGTGCGAATGGAGCCAGCAGACGCTGAGGAGGATGGCGTCCTATCGAGGCCTGTCATGCTGGAGCGGATCCTCGTGCCGGTCGATTTTTCCGATTGTTCTCTCGATGCCTTGGAGTATGCGGTCGTGGTGGCGCAGCAGGCAAAGGCCTCCCTCATGTTGCTGCATGTCTTGGAGCCCGTCTCGTACGGCTTGGACTTTACCCTCGGCCATAGTAGGACACGCGAACAGCTGCGTGAGAGTTGGACGAAACGACTGGAGGAGTTGGCGTCCTCCCACCAGCACTCCCAAGTGCCGATGGAGTCTCAGCTGCGGGGCGGCTCTCCGGCCGATTCTATCCTGGATTCTGCCCAGACCCTACCCTGCGACCTCATCGTCATGGGCACGCACGGGCGCCGCGGGATCTCGCACACCATTTCCGGCAGCGTGGCGGAGGCCGTCCTGCGAAAATCTCGCTGCCCTGTCATCGCGGTGCGTAGCCCAAAGTTTTGACCCGGCCATAGCCGGGTGATTCAGACAGACATGTCTCCTGTATTGCACCCTTAACCAAGGAGTGGGTGATGACGAGTGCAACAAAACTCACAGTAAAGAAGAAACCCTCGATGCGTTCGCCCTTGGCGGCATCGCCACAATCCATTGAGCTGCCGGATAGCATGAGGGAACGGATTTCAAAGAAGGCCTTAGAACTGTGGCAAGAGCGGGGGTATCGAGACGGGCACGATCTCGAAGACTGGCTTGATGCCGAGACGATAGTCATGGAAGAAATTCATGAAGCTCGCGAGTGAAACGACAGCCGGCCTCTGGGTGCCTCTTGTCCCGTCGCTCAATGCGTTGCTCGCGCGGTTGGAATCTCTTTCGTTGGAGCCGGGGTTGGCTGCCCAGCGGCAGATCGCACTGAGTCTCGCCCTTCAGCCCTATCTTGATGGCGGTGCGGGAACGTTGTTGTCCCCCCTGCCGCAGGAAACGGAGTTAGCCAACCTCCTGTTCTACGCCGACTTCTACCCGCAGGACGGGCAACTGACGTTGATCGAGCAGTTGCGCGACGTCATTACGGAGCATATCCCGCAAGAGGAGCGGGAGTGGTTGGACCCGCTGAAACACTCCACTCTCGATCTAGTAGAATTCCTGTCGTTCGACGAGCAGGACCAGCGCCTGGTCTTCCGCTCGATAGGAAATGACCGGGTCTATTGCATGCCGGACGGAGCGTTTCGCAAAGGACTGCAACCGGGACAGGTCTTTCTCACGCGGTTGATTCGCGAGCCTGGCGATGTGGAGTCGGAGCGGGCGGTGATCGCGGGCGCCGCAATCGTATTGTCCAACGAGGACGGCAAGGGCCTGCTGAACGCCACGCTCGACTATCGGCGACAGCTGGAGATATCCTCGGGGTCTTTCGAACTCGGTGATTGGCCGGAATTTGCCAAGCGCTATGGACATGTGTTGCTGTGGACCTTCGCTCGCATGCGGTTTGCCGCGCTCGTTGATGCTGTGCGAAGTATTCATTATGTGGCGGAAAGTGGACAGCCCTATCTGTATGCCTTGGCCCTGTACGATCATAGTGAGCACGGAAACATGGCTGAAATGCTCGCTGGCCTTGAAGGATTCGAGCGGGAAACGGCGATCCCTCCATCCGGTGGAGCCTCCGCCGCGAAGGACGCGCAGCACTTTGTGCAGCGGGGGGCATGCGGAGCCCTTGACTCAGCGGTCGTTGCAAGACTGTTCCTTACGGCGACCCAGTTGTGGGTGGAGTGTGATTCGCGAGAGCGGCTTGATGCCGTCAAGCACAAACTGGCGGCGACGTTCGGATTCTCTCTTCATTTCCGCGGCGAGACCTATACGCCGCCGCCTCGACAACTCAAGGAGTCAGAGTTGGCCGTCGAAGAGCCTCTGACGTTGGTGCTTTCTGTTGAGGAAGATCGGGCCCTCTTGAAAGGATTCTTAGAGACCCTGTACTTGGAGTGGGCGGAACGGGCCTGCCCGTCGTTGGGGGATGGCATGCCGCGTCACGTCGCCACTTCGGCAGCCGGTCGCGAACAGGTTGCTGCCTTGATCGCCGACATGGAGCGCCACGACCCTGGAATCAGGCGCATGGGCCATGCATCATTCGACTACAATAAGCTGAGAGCCCATGTGGGACTCGATGAGGTTTCTCGATGACGATCGGGCACAGGTCAGGGCTCACCGAGGCGCTCGAACTCTGTCACTCTGTGCCGCCGGACAAACCGAACATCCTCAAGACGCTCCTGGCTGTCCAGTCTGCCATAGGCCATGTGCCGACGAGTGCCATCCCCCAGATCGCGCAGGTGTTAGGCGTGACGGATGCCCAGGTCGCCGGGGTCTTGTCCTATTATTCCGACCTCCGGACTCAATCGGTTGGCCGGCATCTCATTCGAGTGTGCATGGGGGAATCCTGCACTGCCAACCACGGCGGACGTGTTCTACGTGCGATCCAAGATCACGTGGGCGTTGCTGTCGGAGATACCTCGCCGGAAGGGCGGTTTACTGTGGAACAGATGTCCTGCGCGGGGAATTGCGCGGTGTCGCCGACTGTGATGATCGATGAGGATATCCGTGGGCGGGTGACGCCTTCCGACGTTCCGTCATTGCTGGAACTCTATAGATGAAGACGATGCGCTGCTATCTCTCTCACGATACCTCCTCCCTTGCGGCCGGCGCCGGACGACTTGTCGATGCCTGGAGCGAGCGTCCTGAGATTCAACTGATTCGCACGTCCTCGCGCGGCGCCTTCTTTCTGGAACCGATGGTAGAACGAGATACGCCCGACGGACGTGAGGCCTGGTTCAATGTGGCGCCGAATGACTTGCCGCGCATCGTGAGCGGAGTGGGGGGGACGCCGGTTGCAGGGATCCCGTTTTTGCAACAACAGACCCGCTTCACCTTTGCCAACTTCGGCATCACCGAGCCGCTCGCGCTCGATGAATATCACACGCAAGGTGGACTCAAAGGATTGGTTGCGGCCCAGAGTTTGTCTCCGGAGGCGATCGTCGAAGAGTTGCGCGTCTCGCGATTGCGAGGTCGCGGGGGCGCGGCGTTTCCTGTATGGAAAAAGTGGCAAGTCGCGCAGCGGATCGGGTCTGAGCAGAAGTATGTCGTGGCGAATGCCGACGAAGGGGACGCCGGCACCTATTGCGATCGGATGATCATGGAGGGTGATCCCTTCCGATTGATCGAAGGGATGCTTATCTGTGCCAGGGCGATCGGGGCGACGCGCGGCTATATCTATTGCCGGTACGAATATCCAGCGGCGGCGCGGGCCATGAAGTTCGCGATTCAGAAGGCACTCGAGGCGGGCTTGTTGGACTTCGACGACTATCCCTTCGATCTTGAGGTGGTGGTCGGCGCCGGCTCCTATGTGTGCGGCGAAGAAACCGCCTTGCTGGAATCGCTGGAAGGCCGCCGTGGCGTTGTGCTGGCGAAGCCGCCCTACCCGGCAGAGTCCGGACTGTATGGCAAACCGACGATCGTCAGCAATGTCCTGACATTTGCGACGATCCCCAACATTCTGGCGAACGGCGGCGCCTGGCATGCCTCCCTCGGCACTGAAGGGTCGCGCGGTACGATGGCGCTCCAGATCGGTGGTCGGGTGAAGCAGCCTGGTTTGGTGGAGGTCCCCTTTGGTCTGACGCTCCGTGATGTCTTGGACCGATTTGGCGGAGGAATGGCACCGGGTTCGCGGTTCAAAGCCGTACAGGTCGGGGGGCCGTTGGGGAGTCTGTTCCCCGAATCTCAACTCGATATCCCCATCTGTTATGACGCGTTCGCCGAGGCCGGAGCCATTCTTGGGCATGGCGGCATCGTCGTCTACGATCATGAGACGAATATGGTCGAGTTGGCGCGGCACTTCATGGCCTTCACAGCGGACGAATCTTGTGGGAAATGCACGCCCTGCCGAGTTGGGTCGGTGCGGGGCCGTGAAATTCTCGAACGGATTCAGAGCGGCCAGGGAACTGCGGAGGACCTCATCCTTCTGTCCGATCTCGGAGAGACCATGAAGACCGCCAGTCTCTGCGCCTTGGGCGGGCGAGCGCCCTATCCGGTCGAGACGGCGATCAAATATTTCGGAGATGAATTCAGGCAAGGGGTGAAGTTCGCGAGACCTGCGTGACGAACGAGAAACGGGAGACATGCGAGATGTCCCCTGTTCGGACCATCCATCATCAACCAAGGAGGATTCGATGAAGACCAAGGTTCTCATCAGCGTTATGGGTCTGATCGCCATGCTGGGGTTGGGTGCGCAGCCGAGTCTGGCAAATTATGAAGAGGAGGGCTCGCACGCGCATTCCGGCAAACATGGCTGTTGCGAAATGATGATGGGGCACATGGGGCATGACGCCCATTCAGCAGACCATCTCCAACATCTCTTGAAACACCAGAAAGAAATCGGGCTGACGGAGGAGCAGGTGAAGAAGCTGAAAGCCATTGAACTGGACTTCGATCGTGGACGGATCAAATCCGACGCGGAGATCCAGGTTGCCGAACGGGAATTGCGGGCATTGGCGGAAGATGAGAAGACCGATCTGTCCGCGATCGAAGCCAAAGTGAAACAGAGCGAAATGCTGGAAGTGGGACTGCGGATGTTGGCGTTCAAGGCCCGGCACGATGCGCTCGGAGTCTTGACGCCGGAACAGCGAGCGAAGGGAAAGGCTGCCCATGAAAATAGGAAACACGAGATGCCCGGGATGCATGAGATGATGGGCGGCCAACACGGTGGTTCACACAGCGCAGGCCACTAGTCGGCGAAGGGAACTCGTCGGCTCCACGTCCGCACTGATCCTCATGAGAAATTCCGCGTTTCTTATCTCACAGCTTTTCACGCTGTTCGCGCGTGTCTCGCTCGCGACCGGCAGTCAGAGAGCATAGAGGATTCAGAGATGGTTGACGACGCAAAGACAATACATCTGACCATTAACGGCCAGCCGGTGATTGCCTTGCCCGGTGAGACGGTCTACCAGGCTGCCAAGAAAGGGGGGATCTCTATCCCTAGCCTCTGCGTCTCGCATCACCTCGCTCCCTTCGGCTCCTGTCGACTCTGTATCTGCGAAATCGATGGACAGTCCGGGACTCCCGCCTCCTGCACGACTCCGGCCAGACCCGATATGGTCGTCCGAACCGAGAGCGATCGGCTCAGGCAGTATCGCCACAATATTGTCGAACTGTATATGTCCGAACAGCCTGAAGGGAGCGAGATGTCTGGGCCATTGCGTGAACTGGCGCTCGCATGCGGCGTTAATAGAGTTCGGTATCCCGACGGAGCACATCAAAAACGTGCCGCGGTGCGCGATGACTCGAACCCGTTCTTCACCTTCGATAACGCAGCCTGCATCTCCTGCGCCCGCTGCGTGCGGGCCTGCGATGAAATTCAAGGCACGTTCGCCTTGACAATGTTCGGGCGGGGATTCTTAGCGAGACCTGTCGCCGGTGCTCAGCCTTTCTCGGACAATCAAGCGGGCTTCGCTCATTCGAACTGCGTATCGTGCGGAGCATGCGTGAAGGAATGTCCGACCGGTGCTCTCATGGAAAAAACGGTGCTGGAGCAGGGCTCACCGACCGGAACCGTGCGCACGACCTGCGCCTATTGTGGCGTGGGCTGTGCGTTCGACGCCGGGGTGCGAGATGGTCGAGTGGTGACGATGATGCCGGCAGACGATGGGCCTTCCAATCGAGGCCATGCTTGCATGAAGGGACGGTTCGGCTGGACCTATAATGATGCGCCCGATCGGCTGCAAGTTCCGCTGCTCCGGCGCGGCAACGACTGGGAGGAGATTTCCTGGGAATCGGCGTTGGATCGGATCGCGCAGGAGTTCACGCGCATCAAGGACGCGCACGGTCCGGATGCCCTCGCGACCATTTCATCCAGCCGGGGTACGAATGAAGAGAACTATCTGTTTGCGAAGTTCATGCGTTGCGTGATCGGCACGAACCACATCGACAACTGTGCCCGCGTCTGCCACAGCGCGACTGTCACCGGCATGATGGAAACGCTCGGTGCCTCGGCGGCGACCAATTCCATTCAGGATCTCGATGTGGCTCACCTGATAATGGTGGTGGGGGCAAATCCGACGGAGTCCCATCCCGTGGTCGGGGCTAGGATCAAGCAGGCGCATCGGCGGGGGGTGCCCTTGATCGTCATCGATCCCAGGCGCACGGAGCTGGCGCGGCTGGCCGACCTGCATCTGCAACTGCGGCCCGGCAGCAACGTCGCCTTGCTCAATGCGATGGGCCACGTCCTGGTCAAGGAAGGGCTTCTCGATACAGCCTTCATCGCGACAAGGACCGAGGGCGTCGAGGATTGGCTCAAGACCGTCTCGGACTGTACGCCGGAAGCGGCTGAAGCCATTACCGGCGTGCCGGCCCATCTCGTCTACCAGGCGGCTCGGCGCTATGGGAGCAGTAGCGCGTCGCTCTGCGTCCATGGTCTCGGCGTGACGGAACATCGCTGGGGCAGTCATGGGGTCATCGCGCTCTGTAACCTCGCTCTGGCCACCGGCAACATTGGAAAGCCGGGCACCGGGATCAATCCTTTGCGTGGACAAAACAATGTGCAGGGAGCCTCGGATATGGGCTGCCTCCCGACTTACTTTAGCGGCTACCAGAGTTTGGACGATCCGACGCTGGCGTCGTTGCATCAGACCATCACCGGTCGTCCGTTGCCTACGAAGCGCGGCATGAAAACGCCAGACATGTGGGACGCGGCGATTGCGGGTCGGCTCAAGGGACTCTGGATCATCGGCTATGATGTCGCGCAGACCGATCCGAATTTGAAGAAAGTGCACGATGCGTTGAAGCACGTGGAGTTTCTGGTGGTGCAAGATCTCTTTCTCAACGAGACCACGAAGTTTGCGCACCTGGTGCTACCCGGCGCGTCGTTCCTCGAAAAGGACGGCACATTTACCAATCTCGAACGTCGTATTCAGCGGATCAGGAAAGCGGTGGAGCCGCCGGACGGAATCCTCCCAGATTGGCGCGTGGTCTGCGAGGTCTCAAGCCGGATGGGCTATCCCATGCCGTATCAGCATCCATCGGAGATCATGGACGAGATTGCGAAGCTCACGCCGATGTTGGCCGGTGTGTCCTACGATCGGCTCGACCAGCATGCCGGGTTACAGTGGCCGGTGCCGACCGCAATGCACGAAGGCACATCCCTGATGCACCAGGAGACATTTCCAAAGGGGAAGGCGCACTTTGTCGCTGTGGATTCCCTACCGCCGGGTGAGGCGCCGACAGCCGAGTATCCGTTCGTGCTGACCACAGGCCGCATTCTCCAACATTACAACTGCGGGGCCCAAACACGCCGGACGAAAATTCTAAAGTTGGTCGATACCGATGTGCTGGAGATGCACCCGGCCGACATGGCGGCGCTGCATCTGCATGACGGTGAGATCATTCGTGTGGTGAGCGCCCGTGGCGAGGCCCTGCTTCCCGTTGTGGGGAGTGCACGCGTCCTTCCGGGAGATCTCTTCACTAGCTTTCACTTCCCTGCTTCATCGGTGAACGCATTGCTCTCGTCGAGCGCGGATGAAAGTTCAAAGTGCCCGGAGTACAAGGTGTCTGCCGTGCGCGTGGAACCGATTGAAAGGGACGAACTCGACCCGGAAGATGAAGTGGAATTGCGGCATATGCGACGTCAACTGATTCTGTAGGAAGACATGGAACAGAGCGCGACCAACAGTCTGCTCGATGCCTACGCCCCCGCGCAGATCGCCATGCGGGTGCGTGAAGTCGGCGTCACAAAAGCCACGATGCCGGTCCTGACCATGTTTGCCCTGGCCATCTTGGCGGGGGCCTTTATTGCGCTGGGTTCGCTGTTCTTTACGATGACGATGACCACGGGAACCACCGGTCAACCGCCGGCCTTCGGACTCATGCGCTTGGCGGGCGGGCTCACGTTCAGTTTGGGGCTCATCCTGGTGGTGGTGGGCGGAGCGGAACTCTTTACCGGCAATAACCTGATCGCCATGGCCTGGGCATCCGGTCGGGTGACGACACAACAAGTCATGAGGAACTGGGGATGGGTGTATCTTGGCAACCTGGTTGGAGCGGTTGGAACAGCGGTCTTAGTATGGTTGGCCGGCGTGCACACCATGAGCGACGGCGCGGTCGGGGAGATGATGGTCCGGATCGCGCGAAACAAGATCGCGCTCGATCCGGTCTCGGCCCTGGCGCGCGGGGTTCTCTGCAACGTGCTGGTCTGTCTGGCGGTCTGGTTGTGCATGGGCGCGCGGAGTGTGACCGATAAGATTCTCGCCATCGTCTTCCCGATCACCGCGTTCGTCGCCTGCGGGTTTGAACATTCCGTCGCCAACATGTACTTTCTCCCGATCGGCATAGCGCTTGCTATGGGGAGCGCGGCGCCACTCTCAGTCTCAGGCGCGCTCAGCAATCTTGCGCTGGTTACGCTCGGCAATGTTCTCGGCGGGACCGTCCTTGTCGCGTTGGTCTATTGGTCGGTGTATTTGAGAAGTTCGGATTAGCGTCACAGGAGTCCTTACATCATGGATGCTCCTCGCACGATCGTCGGCATCTTAGTTGGGGGTGGACCGGCCCCTGGGATCAACAGTGTCATTAGTGCGGTCACGATCCGCAGCATCCTCGGCGGGTGCGATGTCGTCGGTATCATCGACGGATTCAAATGGCTCATGGAAGGAAACACGAGTCAGGTGCGCCCCCTCTCGATCGAAGAGGTCAGTCGGATTCATTTTCGAGGCGGGTCCTGTCTGGGCACCTCCCGTGCAAATCCGACGAAGAAGGCCGAGTCTCTCGCTCACGTGCTGACATCCTTGGCGAGGTTGGGCATTACGCGCCTGGTCACCATCGGCGGAGACGATACGGCCTTCTCGTCGCTCAAGCTGGAAGAGCAGGCGTCCGGGATCGTTCACATCGTGCATGTGCCGAAGACCATCGACAACGACCTCGATCTTCCTCATGGCATTCCGACGTTCGGTTTTCAAACGGCCCGGCATGTCGCCGTCGAGATCGTCAAGAATCTGATGGTGGATGCCCACACCACCTCGCGCTGGTACTTCGTCGTTACCATGGGGCGCAAAGCCGGTCATTTGGCGCTCGGAATCGGCAAGGCCGCCGGCGCCACCCTCACGGTCATTCCTGAAGAATTTAAGGAACGGCCTGTGAGACTCCAGCGCCTGGTGGATCTCGTGATCGGGACAATGATCAAGCGTCTCAGTGAGGGGCGCTCTGATGGGGTGGTCGTATTGGCGGAAGGCCTGATCGAGATGCTTGACCCGCAAGACCTGGGTGGATTGGACCATGTCGAGCGGGATGAACATGGCCACCTGCGATTAGCAGAGGTGGATATCGGCGATGTGCTCCGGTGTGAAGTGGCGAAGGGCATGAAAGTCTTGGGACTTGGCACGACCATCGTCGCTAAAAACGTGGGGTATGAATTACGTTGCGCGGACCCGATTCCCTTCGACATGGAGTACACCCGAGATCTCGGTTATTGTGCGGCGCAGTTCCTTCTCGATGGAGGCACGGCGGCCATGGTTTCGATTCAGGATGGCCGGTTTACGCCGATCCTGTTCAAACAGATGGTGGATCCCGTCAGCGGTCGAGCGAGAGTACGGATGGTGGATATCACGGCGCAGTCGTATCAGATTGCGCGCCAGTATATGATCAGGCTGTCCGACGAGGACTTCAAGGACCCGGTGGCGCTGGGCCGCTGCGCGTCCCTCACGGGGCTGTCGGCGGAAGCCTTTTGCAATCGGTTCCAGCAAGTTGGTCTGAACGCGATGGAAGCTCAAGTGAAAGGATACGCACTATGAATGTGGTTATAGCGACAGATGGATCGAAATATGGACGATGGGGGCTGAACTGGGTGGCGAGGTTGCCGTTCGTCGAGCCGCCGCGGGTCACGGCGCTGCATGTGCTCGATAGCGCCGCGCTCCGTGTGCCGTTTCAGACGAAGCTAGAGACACAGCGTGTAGACGCGCGCTCGGCCAGAACCATCGCAGGCACCAAGAATCAGTTGGCGTTGCTGAAGCTCAAGGGCACGGTCCGCAAAGAAAAAGGGGCGGTCGCGTCGGTGATCTTGAAGCGCACGCCGAAACGGGACGGGCTCCTGGTGGTGGGCAGTCAGGGTCTCGATGCCCTCGACCGCTTCATGCTCGGCAGCGTGTCGACGAAGCTCATCCACCATGCGACCTGCCCGGTGCTCGTCGTCAAGGGGGAGGCGGCGCCGTTGCAGCGGATTACCTTGGCGATCGATGGGTCGTCTGCATCGGCCACGGCGCTGGCGTTTGTGTTGACCAGGTTTCAGCCGAATCGCTCGAGCGGTAAGGGTGGGCGCGTGCCGATTCACGTGAGCGTGATCCATGTGATGCCGTTCAGCAAGAATCCGGAACTGAAGGAGGCAGGGCTTAGGCTGCTCGAACAGAGTGCGCAGAAATTGATCAAGGCGGGATTCACGGCCGAGCCCGTGTGTGAGCTTGGGAGGCCTGCTGAAGAGATCATGGAAGTGGCCTCCAATCACCATGCCGATCTGATCGTGATGGGGGCCAAAGGGTTGGACGCCATTACTCGGTTTCTCATCGGGAGCGTATCGACGCGGGTGGTGCAGCACGCGCACTGTTCCGTACTCGTCGTACGATGACGGAGCGAATGTGCGGCGCGTCCTTTTCGATGGAGGCACAGTGGCCATGATATTGGCTCAACAAGGAGGCGTGACATGAATGTGCTTGTGGCAACGGATGGATCGAAGCATGGGGGATGGGGGCTGAATTGGGTGGCCACACTGCCGTTCGTTAAGCCGCCGCGGGTGACGGTGTTGCATGTGCTGGATATCGCCGCGCTTCGCGCGCCATTTCTATCCCAGCCAGTGATGGCGGGAAGCGAGCGGTATATCCAGGAAGAAATTCAGCGCATGGAAGCGCGCTCGGCCAAAACCCTGAAGGAGGCTAAACAGCAGTTGGCGGCGATGAAACTCAAGGGCACGGTGCGCAAAGAACAGGGGGCGGTCGCGCCGGTGATCTTGACACGCGCGCCGAAACGGGACGGGCTTCTGGTGGTGGGCAGTCAGGGTCTCGATGCCCTCGACCGTTTCATGCTCGGCAGCGTGTCGACGAAGCTCATCCACCATGCGACCTGTCCGGTGCTCGTCGTCAAGGGGGAGGCGGCGCCGTTGCGGCGGATCGCCTTGGCGACCGATGGGTCGTCTGCATCGGCCAAGGCGCTGGCGTTTGTGCTGGCGAAATTTCGACCGAATCGTTCGACCGGCAAAGGAGGGCAGGTGCCAATTCACGTGAGCGTGATTCATGTCATGCCGCCCGTCAAGTATCCGGGGCTGGAGGAGGCCAATCGCAAATTAATCGACCAGACCGTGCAGAAATTGATCAAGGCGGGATTTACGGCCGAGCCTCTGTGCCAGCTTGGAAAGCCTGCTGAAGAGATCATGGAGGTGGCCTCCAAACACCATGCCGATCTGATCGTGATGGGGGCTAAAGGGTTGGGCGTCATTGCCCGGTTCCTTCTCGGGAGCGTGTCGACGCGGGTAGTGCAGCACGCACACTGTTCCGTACTCGTCGTTCGATGACAGAGCGAGAGAGATGCATCTCGCCCTCTGTGATATGGTCCGTGACTCATTACTAACTCGATGGAGGAGGACGTCACATGTTGAAGGAAGTGGCAGGGGATATTCTATTGACGAAGGCGGAGGCTCTGGCGCACGGTGTCGCACCGAATGACAACTTCGCAAACGGGTTAGCGTTGGCACTCAGAGAACGGTGGCCGGCGATGTATAAGGACTTCCGGCATTATTCGCAGACGTTTACTCCCAAGACCGGCGGGTTGTGGACCTGGGCCGGTGTCGGCAGCGTTCGGATTGTGAATCTCTATACCCAGGAGCCTGCCGCCAGTCACGGAGCCAACCACCCAGGCCGGGCCACGATCGAGAACGTGAATCATTGTCTCAAAGCGTTATGTAAGACGATTGAGACGGAGAAGTTCAAGAGTGTCGCGCTTCCACGCTTGGCCACTGGTGTGGGCGGGCTCGACTGGAAAGACGTCAAGCCGCTGATGGAAAAACATCTCGCCCACCT
>JAYTTD010000153.1:0-3917 GCA_043745235.1 Nitrospira sp.
GGTGCCTTTGCGGTGTTTGAGCGCGCACAGCCACCGTCCCTGCGTATCGGTCCGCCGCTCGGCCCGCTGCACGACGGCGCGCGCCCCATGAATCAGCAGTGTCCGCAGATAGCGACTGCCTCGTTTCGAAATCCCGCCTAACCGCTCCTTGCCTCCACTGGAATATTGCCGAGGCACCAGGCCCAACCAGGCCGCCAGATGCCGTCCGTTCTGAAACGCCTGAGGTCGACCGACGGTCGCCACCAGCGCGGTGGCCGTCAACGGACCCATCCCCGGCACCGCGGCCAGTTTCCGGCAGACTGGATGCGTCCGATACACGCGCTCGATGCGGCGAGTCACCCGCTCGATACGCGAGTCGAGTTCCGTCAGTTGCGCGTACAACTCCGAGAAGGTATCGCGGGCACACGCGGTCAATCCCGACGCCGTGTCATCCAGAAAACAGACGAGGGCGGGCCGGACCTTCTCCGGGGATTGTGCAATCACCAACCCATACTCGGCCAACAAGCCTCGAATCTGATTGATGACAGCGGTCCGATGTTTCACGAAGAGCGATCGCGTGCGATGTACGGCCTGCAGGTCGGCTTGTTCGACCGTCTTGATCGACACAAAGCGCATGGTGGGTCGGCCCACCGCTTCACAGATCGCTTCCGCATCGCGCCCATCATTCTTGTTGGTCTTGACGTAGGGCTTCACATACTTCGGGTGCATCAGCTTGACCGTATGCCCGAGCTGTTCAAACGCCCGACCCCAGTGATGCGCACTCCCGCAGGCCTCCATCCCGATCACACAAGGCGGCAGACTCGCCACCGCCTCCACCAACTGACTGCGCTTCACACGTCGGCTGAGCACCACGCGCCCTCGCGCATCCACCGCGTGCAACTGGAACACATGCTTCGCTAAATCGATCCCCAATGTCGTGATGGGCATAAGACTCTCCTTTCTTCCTGACGATAAGTGTGCGTTGCGCGCTCACCAACACCTAAACACCTATCTTGCCTCCGATGAGGCTCGTGTGGGAAGAAGGCTGGGTCCATTTCATTAGCACACGCTCAGTGGTCTTCTTTGTCGGGTGAAATCTGGTGAAGATCTGATCCAAAACGGAGTTAACTTTTCAATCTCGAACCCGTGTTTTAACCCGACTACGACTTCGCCCTTATTCTTCAGAGGCTTCAAACATTTTTTTCAAGTCAGAAAGGGGTGCGACTAAAACACGAAGGCTTGAGAAGCATACTGGAGGAGAGTAGTTCCTGTCCGGTTACGCCGCAGTCTTTCTGAACACCTCAGCCGATATATAGAGATTGAAACGGTAAACGTTGGACTGGTGCTCATCGGCATCTCCGACGCTCCCATAAACCTTGACACCTCCCCAACAGGCGGACTAGCCTAAGGAGGCGGCTCACCCAATCTTTACCAACGATCATCCGAGAAGGTTGAATGATCGATGTACCTAGCACAATTCTCAGGTGTCTAAAATCTTGACCGCCGACTCAGAACGATGCGGGATGTCTGTTCTCACTGTTGCAGAAATTTAATGAGGCTTCGTGTGAAACCCTGAGCCTATTATTTTAGAAACATTCATAACAGGAGATCACCATGAACACACCCACGGCCCCACCTGCACCGCCGACAGCACCAGTAGCACCGTTCACCACCCCATCCGGGACGCCGCCGCAAGATGATCTGCAGCAGATCAGCGAGGCACAAGCCACCCTCATTGTGGCCGATATCAAGGCGCAGGTGCAGCAGGGGACGATGTCTCAGGCCATCGCCGAGGAGGCACATGACCAAATCCAAACCCTGATAGACCAACGCACCCCAGACAATCGGAGCGAGGCGCTGAAGGAGCTCGAATGCGGGCCTCCCGGAATAGAAACTGACCATGCGATCGGGCATAGTATCCCCGGACAAGATTCGCCGCCAATGACAAAGGAGCTCAAGGAATTCGATGTCACGGCGCGTAGCTGGTTGGCGAGCGCCGAGTTCTCCCTTGAAAATGGCAATTCGCTCATTCGTGCGATTGAGCAGACTGTGAACACCACGCAGCACATGAACGCCGAGCAGCTCGACCAATTTAGGGAGACCGAAATGACGAAACTGCGAGGCCTCCACGGGAATTTATTGGAAGAGAAACTGCGTGAATGCAGCCAGATGGTTCATGCCCTGGAAATGCAACAGTCCGGTCTGAAGCAGTTCCTAGAAACCAAGGGCATCGGCGATGCCGCCGTGGTGCTCACCCAGTTGATTGCCCACAGTCAGATCTGGCACGCCAGGCGGAAGGGCTGAGGCAAGGGACTCGAACCTCGCCTTGACGCATCGATTCTGACGACCTAGCCTTCTTGTTGCCAGCCGAGCGACTCTAAGTCTCCAGCATCAACGGCAGACTTTCACAGCGATCCAGAATCACCGACGACGCTTGGTGCCGCTCCAGGTGACCTCGCTTCAAGCGGGTGTGATGCTCTATCTACAACGGCATCCCGATGCCAAGATGAAAGACACTGGCGCCGCCTTAAGTGTCCAGCTGGAACAAAAGGGCCTCTGCACGAAACAAGGACTTCACGACATCATCGCGTATTCCTATTGCTCGCCGTCGTTGGAGCCACGAATTTCGCCCCACTTGGTTCGTGCCCCGTTGTTGCCGCTGCTGCTGAAAACGCCAAGCAAGCTGACCTCCTCGACATCAACACGGCTACCGGTGAGGAACTCAAAGCCCTCCCAGGTATCGGTGATGCCTATTCTGAGCAAATCATCAATGGACGTCCGTATTAGCGAAAAGATGAGCTGGTGCAGAAGCAGATTCCTCCATGAGCGACCTATGAGCAAATCAAATACACGATCGTGGCGAAGCAGAAATGAAGCTCTGTAGGATCATTGAGTTGGGGCAACGGGTAGAGATGGGATGACGCAGTAGTAGGCTCTTTTACACATGTCAAAACGCCGTTCAGGCACGTACGGCTTGATCACATTTGTAACTTCTGATGTTTTACCACCCACCACAGGCTACGGCAGAGAAAACCGACACGTCGGTCATTAGCACGGCCTCTCAAGGCGCGACCGTTTCTACACATTCTGCCACGATCCCTTCAAAACAGACAGTCGTATGGGCATACGAAAATGGTGATTGGCAGCTGAGACGTCATGCTGAAATCAATGAGTCGCACAATGCGGGAACATTGATCTCGTGTTCTTGGGCGACTCTCTTACGCAGGGATGGGAAGACGTCAGGGATGTCTGAGACAAATATTACTCTCGACGCAAGGCTTCGAATTTTGAAATGAATGCTGACCACACGCAGCATATGCTCTGGCGAATTGAACATGGAAGCTTTGAGGGGATTTCTCCAAAGGCGATCGTCCTCTTGCTCGGAACCAATAATTCTCCCGCTGGCAACACGGCGCACGAAATAGCCGATGGCGTCATGGTTGTTGTGCAAAAACTCCGAGACAAGGCTCCTTAGAGTAAGATCCTTCTGCTTGCGATCTTCCCGCGGGGTGAGCGACACGACAACCCGCAGAGAGTGAGGGCCATCGCTGCCAATACGATCTTTCAAAAAGTTGCGGATGGGAGGAGGGCCCCCTATGTGGACATCGATGACTGGTTCACGAAGCGGGACGGCACGATTTCCAAAGAAATTGACCTGCCCGGGTTAATCTGCTCCAGGATGAATGTTAGACTGGACCGCAACTAGGGAGGTCACGGTCATGCCCAGGAAACGGTACACCCCCGAAGAGGTCATCCAACATCTGCGGACGGTGGAGCTCGACACCGGCAAAGGCCTGGCGGTGCTCGACGCCTGTCGCAAGCTCGGGATCACCGAGCAGAAATGCGGGCGCAGTTTCTGAACGGCGAGCTGTTCTACACACTCAAGGAAGCACAGATCCTGATGGAACGCTGGCGGGTCCATGACAACACGGTCCGTC
>JAYTTD010000154.1:0-14757 GCA_043745235.1 Nitrospira sp.
TCTCCTGGTCTGCGCCGGTCACCAGCTGCTCTATGAGTCGCCGACTCAGGTGCTCACCCAGTATCTGCCCTCAATCGGTCGGGTGGTCCATGTTGAGAGCTATTTTTCCTTTCGTACGGTTCGGCACGCGCCAGGCGGACGCACCGTCCTCCGTGCGGATCATCAACTGCTCGATATCCTGCCACACCCCGTCTATTTATTATTGAAGATACTTGAACAAGCGGGCGAAGGGAACGTCGAGCTGGTGTCGCTTGAAGTGAGTCAAGCTGGAACAGTGCACGCACTTGTGCGCCGCGGCGCCGTAACCGGGACGTTGGTTGTGACACTCGAGGGCCGCCCTGTCGAGAGTTACTTGAGGGTGATCGGGAAAAACGGGTTGCTCTTTGCCGATTACGTCCGGAGTACTACACAGCGGGCCATCGGTCCAGGTTCGTCAGGCATCGACAAGTTATTGGCTCCCTATCGGCAGGCCTGGCAACTCCTGACTGGCACCACGTCGGCGATGTCGCGCCGTTTTCTCAAGAGCCAGCGCAGCTACCCAGGGCTGGCAGAACTCTTCGCTGCCTTCTACGAGTCCGTGCGGACAAAAACCCCTTCTCCACTGTCTCCTGAAAGTTTGCTTGAAACCGTCCGTATTTGTGAGCGGGTGGCGGAGGCGCTCAAGGTTGGCGAGGCAAAGGCCTTAGCCTCTGCGGCACCGAGACCTGTCGATAGCCGGGGTGTGCTTGTGACAGGAGGAACAGGGTTTCTGGGGAAAGAAATCGTCCGTGCATTGCTGAAGCGCGATCGTCCTGTTCGTGTCGTGGCGCGTCGTGAGCCCTCGCCCTGGGAACGGATTGCGGGTGCGGAATACGTCGTGGCGGATGTGGCGACAGGCGCAGGCGGGCATCTGTTCAAGGGAGTCGATACGGTCATTCACGCGGCAGCTGAAACTGCCGGTGGGTGGCCAGAGCACCAGCGTAATTCGCTGGATGCCACTGCACACATAGTCAAGGGAGCGGCAGCCGCCGGCATCACGCATTTCATCCATGTCAGCAGCCTTGCCGTATTGGCTCAAGGGACTGGCTCGCCAATCAGCGACAATCATCCGCTTGAACCGGATAGTAAGGGGTCGGGGCCGTACGTCTGGGGCAAGCTTGAATCGGAACGACTCGTGGTCCAACTGGGAACAGAACTCGGTATTGCAGTAAAGGTAGTCCGTCCAGGAGCGCTAGTGGACTACCGGGATTTCGACCCACCCGGCCGCCTCGGAAAGCGACTGGGAAATTTCTTTGTGGCTGCCGGTTCGTCAAGCGACAGGCTTGGGGTGGTAGATGTGGGATTTGCCGGCCGGTTCTTGGCATGGATGACCGACACGTGGGACAGCGTGCCAAGCCAGTTGAATCTACTGGATCCCATCTCGCCGACCAAACGTGAGTTGTTGGATCATCTCCGAAAGGCTAATCCCGATCTCACAGTTCTCTGGCTCCCGACTTTTGTGCTCGTGCCGCTCTCATGGCTGGCGACTATTCTGCAAAAGGTCCTCCGTCCGGGTAAGCCAGCCATCAACGTGGCCAAAGTATTTAGTGTGCTGCCCTATGACACCTCAGCGATCGCCATACTCGCGAACAATATCGACGGCAGGGCAGACAAACCGTTGGGTTCTCTGCTTCGCTAGTGTCTGTTCTACTATGAACTTCCTAATCGGCGTATTACTCGTTCTGGTATTGTTCCCGCTCACGCTGCTGGTCCTGTATCAGTGGTTCCTGGCGGTGAGTTCGTTTTTCTACCGTCCTCCCATGACCTGTTCTGGAGGCAAGCAAGCCAGATTTCTTGTTTTGATCCCTGCTCACAATGAGGAAGTAGGGATCGCAAGCACGCTGGAAAGTCTGCGCAAACTGAATTATGCAAGTGAACGGTACAAAGTTCTTGTCATCGCCGATCGATGTACCGATGGGACTGCTGCTGTTGCAAAATGCTGGAATGCCAGCTGTTTCGAGCGATTCGATGGGCAACCGGGAAAAGGGGCAGCCCTTGCCTGGGGCATTCAAGAGGCAAAAAACGCTCAGATGGTTTTTGATGCCGTTGCCATCGTTGATGCCGATACGCTCGCGGATCGCAATCTACTTTCTGCTTTCAATGTAGAATTCCAGGCCGGCCGTCAGGTTCAACAGGGCTATAACTACATCTCAAATCCCTGGGCCAGTCCATTTACCAGGATCATGGCTGTGACAGGTGTGTTGCGAAATGGGCGGTACTATGCGGGGAAAACGGCGATCGGACTCCAGGGAATGTTGACAGGCACCGGGATGTGTTTGGGCGCAGGAGTATTGGAACGGTATGGATGGTCGGCTTTTTCAGTCGGAGAAGACTGGGAGTTCTCAGTAGAGCTTCTCTTGGAGGGTGAAAAGATTTACTTTAATCCTTTGGCCAAGACCTTTGCGAAAGAATCACAGAACCTCAAGCAGGCTTCGCATCAACGGTTGAGGTGGGCGAGCGGCCGGTATGCCGTCATGGGCAGCAAGGTGTGGGCGCTGATCCGACAGGGAATTCGGACGTCATCGTTCTCATTGATTGATTCGGCTGTGACTCTTGTCGCACCGAACTACTCCAGTCAAGCGTCGCTGGCACTGCTCTGCCTCGTCGGGAGTTGGGTGAATGCCGGTGATCCATTCTGGGGATGTTCTTTCTATTGGGCCGCGGCGCTCTTTGCGGCTATTGCAGGCTACTTTGTGCTGGGGATATTCTCCACGGAAGCCCCGGGAAAAGCACTGGCAGGATTGGTATTAGTCCCTGTGTTTTTGCCGTGGCGTCTGACCATTGAGTTGCTTGGAATGCTGGGGTACGGTCGGCGGCACTGGGGGCGAAAATCCCGTGCTACCGCTTCTTCGCAGGATATGAATCGCTGAGGCATTGTTCATGTGCGGCATTGTCGGATCCGTTCATGCAGAGCCAGGTCACGTTGATCAACCGTTGGTCAGGCGGATGTGCGCCCTTATTCGGCGGCGAGGTCCGGATGACGATGGGTTTTACTTTGGAGACCGAGTGGGATTGGGTATGCGACGGCTGTCGATCATCGACGTGCATGACGGGAAGCAGCCAATCCACAATGAAGATCACACGGTGTGGGTGGTCTTCAACGGGGAGATATACAATTACCGGGAGCTGAGAGACGATCTCCGAAAGCGTGGCCATCAATTCGCGACGTCTTCCGATACCGAGTGCCTGGTCCATTTGTATGAGGAATATGGTGAGGACCTGGTCACGCATCTTCGAGGGATGTTTGCTTTCGCAATTTGGGATGACCGTCAGAAGAAACTCCTGCTCGGGCGGGATAGACTCGGAATCAAACCCTGTTATTACTTGCAACAGAAGAATGCGCTGTATTTCGGCAGTGAACTCAAGTGTCTGCTCGCAGTTCCTGGCTTCGAGCGGACGATCAACCTGCAAGCCTTCTCTGATTATTTTACGTTCAAATATGTTCCCGGTCCTCACACGATCTATGAGGGGATTCACGAGATTCCACCTGCCCACATTGGCATCTGGAGCAACGGAACCTTACAACTCCGTCGCTATTGGCAACAAAATCCCAGCGGAGATGGTCACAAATCCATTGACTATTATACCGAGGGCCTGCTGCATCATCTTGAAGAGGCAGTGAGGCTACACCTCGTCAGCGAGGTCCCGCTCGGCGCGTTTTTAAGCGGGGGGATAGACTCCAGTGCCATCGTAGCCCTGATGTCGAGAGCAGGGCAGGGTAGGGTGAAGACCTTTACGATTGGGTTTGAATCCGGACAGGTTAGTACTGATGAGCGACCTTTTGCCAGAACCATCGCGACCCAATATGGGACGGATCACTCTGAATACCTGTACGAAGACCCCCAAGGACAGATTGAGGCGATACTCCCAGCGATCATCCAGTCGTTCGATGAGCCGTTCGCGGATTCCTCGGCCATCCCGAATTACATGATTTCCGAAGCCGCTCGCAAGTACGTCACAGTCGCATTGTCAGGCACTGGTGGAGATGAACTCTTTGGGGGGTATGAACGGTATCGAGGGGCTTTGGCTGCGGAGCGGTATCGGGGGATTCCTAAAGTACTGCGTCGAGGCATACTCGATCCCATCATCAATCACCTCCCTGAAGTGCGGTCGGCCGGGCTCTGGGTAGATCGCCTCAAGCGCTTTGCTCAAGGAGCTGACCTTCCCTTGCCGCAGAGATATCAGAGCTTCTTGGCTGCTTTCGATGAGCAAGAGAAAGCAGAAATATTCAGTAAAGATGTGCGTGATGCCCTCAAGCGTCTAGGGAATTATTCGACTCCAGTCGTCATGGAGCGAGTTGGGCCTTTCGCGGACCCATTGGAGTGGATGTTGTTCACGGACATGGAAACGTATCTTCCAGACGACGAGTTACGAAAAGCTGATCGTCTAAGCATGTGGCACTCATTGGAAGTGCGCGTGCCATTTTTAGATCACAAAGTTGTCGAGTTTGCAGCGACCATTCCGGCCAAATACAAACTGAAGGGTTGGGAGAAGAAGCATATCTTAATCAAAGCGATGCAAGGAATCGTTCCTGATTCGATCCTGAAACGCCGGAAACAAGGATTCTCTATTCCACTGGGCGACTGGTTGAAAGGCCCGCTTCGCGACCTTGTGCGAAGTCAACTGTTATCATCAGATCTGCGAGAAACTGGGCTTTTCAACTCACTCGCTATCGAGAGGATGGTGGATCAGCATGAACGAGGTCGTCAGAATCACGAAACCAAGATATGGGCGGTGTTGGTCTTTGTGATGTGGCACAGGCTCTATCTTAAGAGTGTTGAGCAACCGGATGCTTAATCTTTGAGCTTGCTCCACAAAGAAAAACTTCCATCGATCTGACTAATACCTGGAAAATAGATTGTTGTCTGCAGGGAATCCCAGGGTCTAAACTGGACTGCCTACTTTTCAGGGGAGCTTACGTGAGAGCATGGGCAATAAAACGAGTGAAAGGTGAATGCTATGGAGACTGATCCGGGAAGCAGCGAGTCTTTATCAACCACACATAAACTGCCCAGCTCCTACTTTAGCTGGAAAGTGAAAGTTACTGCCTGTCTGTTGGTCTTCTTTTTCTCGCTTGCTGTGTTGGAATTGGTTTGCTACGGGTATTTGAGGGTTTTTGAAGGATATGATGGAAGGTATCTTATGAATTACGAATTTGACGACTATAAGAATATCCGTCCATCACCTGGCTATACTGATACACGAGGTATCTATCACAATGCGCAAGGGTTTCGAAGAAAAGACGATACACCGAAGGAAAAGTCTGAAAATACTTATCGTATTTTTATTATGGGAGGATCAACTGGCTATGGATTAGGGTCGCAGTCACAGTATGGCCAAGACAAATATGGACTCATTCGCAACGATGAAACGATCGACTATTATCTTGAACAATACTTGAAAGACAGAATTTCTCATAAGCGGGTAGAAGTGATTAATGCTGCTATTACAAGCCATCAGAGCCATCATCACCTTATCTACTTGAACCAAACGATACTTAAATACCATCCTGATATGGTGATCTTCATTGATGGGTTTAATGATTACTATCCCTATCAAGAGGGGTTTGATCAGTTCCGCGATTTTGCTTACCTAGAGAGGGCTCATCAATTCATGGCGGAACCTACAGTTGATGCTTGGTTTGGCTTTACAGGATGGTGGCTGTTCCGCAAAAGTCATTTTGTCCATCTGGCTTCTAAAACTGCCCGTCCGATATGGCTTTACGCGAAAGGAATTGGTCATACGCCTGTGCGGCAACGAATGGATGTTGAACGTGCTTTGGAGAATCTGCAAACCAACGCAAAGGGGAATTTCCTAAAAATGGTAGAGCGCAACTCGCTTATTCTCAAGCATGAGGGAGTCGTCGGCGTATTCACAGTGCAGCCAGAGATTATGTTCGAACAGAGGAAAACGTTTACTAAGATGGAACATGACATACTGGAGGAAATGAAGTCCCACTGGCAAGAGAACTTTGTAGAGTATAAGAACAGAGCTCGCCCAATCGTGATTGAATTAATGAAGCGAGCGACGTCCCCGAACGGATCTTATCTTATAGATTTAACCGATCCATTCGACGAAATGACTGAGGACGTCTACACTGACTATTGTCATCTGACGCCTATGGGCAACAAAAGGTTGGCCGAATATCTAGCTGGCAGTATACTGCCCCTGATTGAAGCTCAACGAAGTTGATAATATTATCTAGGCCTTAATCATTAGATCATCAGAATGCTTAGATAATGCTGCGCGATCTTTAATCTCACCAACTTGGAGATGTACTTGCCCGACGACGAATTGCGCAAGGCTGATCGCCTGAGCATGTGGCACTCGTTGGAAGTGCGGGTCCCTTTCTTGGCCCACAAGCTTGTCGAATTCGTCGCGACGATTCCTTCCCAACTAAAACTGAAAGGTTGGGAGAAGAAGTATATCTTGATCAAGTCGATGGAAGGGATTCTTCCGGAGTCGATCTTGCGACGTCGGAAACAAGGTTTTTCAATTCCACTTGTTGCCTGGTTGCTTGGGCCGCTACGTGACCTGCTACGAACGAACCTTTCTGGCAATGTGTTGAGAGATCTTGGGCTTTTTAATTTGCAGGCAATTGAGAGCATGCTCGGTGACCACGATCGCGGCGTAAGGAACTATGAAACCCAACTTTGGGCATTAATGGTGTTCGTTATGTGGCACCGATCGTATATGAAGGTGAATGTTTCACGTGCCGTTGGAACCACTTTTTCGTAGCAACTAGGGTGAGAAGTATGCGCGAACTACTGGCGAGGCTTCTGGCGAAGTTACATCGACGGGATGAAGTCTCTTGGCTAGTGAAACAGGGACTGATCGTTGGTCGCAACTTTGTCATGTTAGAGGATGTTGTCATTGACTCCAGCCACATCTGGCATATTGCAATCGGTAATGATGTAACGTTAGCGCCTCGGGTGCATATTTTGGCGCATGACGCAAGTACCAAGCGGCATCTCGGTCGGACGCGAATTGGGAAGGTAACAATCGGGGACCGAGTTTTCGTGGGCGCATCCGCGATCATTCTTCCTGGGGTGACGATAGGTTCAGACGTCATCATCGGAGCCGGAAGCATCGTCACTGAGGACATTCCGAGCGGGGTAGTCGCGGCGGGAAATCCGGCCAAAGTACTTTCTTCTCTGACTGCATTCCTTGAGCGGCGAACGGCGGAGATGCATTCCTCACCTAATTTCGGAGATGAGTACACAATCCGAGGAAGTATTACGGAACAGAGAAAGGTTGAGATGAATACCAGAATGAAGGATCGAATCGGGTATGTTATCTAACGGTATCAGCCCTTCCTGGCAGCCTTTGATGAACAACCGATTAGCCACGAGGAGTCAATGGGAGGATAGAAGAATGGAAGAGAGCGGCGAGAAGCGGCTCACGTGGAAAATCTTAATGGTGTTCTTTTTCTCATCCTTGATCGTGCGAGGATTAGCTCACTGGTTGAGTCCGGTAGAGCATTTGAGCACAAACGCAGAAATTGCGTATCTGGGCGGGGCGAAGATGATTGTCAGCGGGAAGGGATTGATGGATCCCAGTTATCCGGTCTTTACCCCTCCACTGTATGCGATTCTGATTGCAATTGGTTCATGGATCTTCGGTCAGGACCAACTACCAATCAAAGTGCTGCAGTTTTTTGCCGATTCCGTCACCACATGTGTGGTGATGCTGATTGCACGAGAGATTCTCGGGTTTAGGACTGCTCTTATCTCGGGGGGGCTTCTTGTAGTCTACCCCTTCACTATTTACGCTTCGCTATATATCGGATCAGAAACTCTCTTCACCTTATTTCTTAGTTGCTTTGTCTTGTTCTTTCTTTGGGCGACATCCTCATCACGGCTAGGTTGGTATTTCCTGGCGGGAGGCGCGTTGGGTGTAGCGACGCTCTTGAGGGGCACAACACAGTTCTTCCCGATCATTGCTCCAGTCCTTCTGCTTCTACTGTATCGGACTATTTCAAAACGAGTCATTGTTGGCTATCTGGGATTTTGCTTCTGTTTTATTCTAATTATCGCACCCTGGACCATACGGAACTATCTGGTCCTAAAGGAAATAGTCCCTGTTGCTACGGGCTCCAGTGTTCTTCTTCAGGGATCGCATGAGGATCTCCTCACCATCGAAGGAAAGATACCAGGGTTTCCAAAGTATTTTGCAGAGCTTGAGAGGAGAGGGATTTCTGCGCCTCCTCCCGGAGCTGGAACAGTGCTATGGGATCGCTACTTTTTTCGGGCTGGCTTAGAAAACTATAAGATTAGGGCCGAAACAGACCCACTAAGCTTCATACCTTTCATGCTTCTGAAGTTCGGTCGGATATGGTATGCCACAGAATCCGGAAGGAACCATGCGATAATCTTGTTTGCCAATTTACCGCTATACATCTTGGCCATCGTCGGGATTATTTCTCTATTTAGACAACGCCTGGCACCGCAATCGATTTGGATTCTTGCCTTTGTCATTGCCTACTTTGTTGCATTACATTGGATCTCCCTCCCCTTATTTCGATACGTCCTGCCGATCATGCCATACGTGATCGTGTTGGCCAGCATGGGTATTCTTGTCTGTTTTGAACGGCTGGAGAAGACCACTCTATGGCAGAAGATTTCTCCGTGAGATGGCTGGCCTTGCCAGGCTCTTATACCAATCAGTTTGTTCGCTTTTGCTTGGTCGGAAGTGTGGGCACTGCGGTGCATTACAGTGCACTGGTCACGATCGTCTATTTGCAAGGGAAGCCTATAATTGGCTCCGTAGTGGGGTTTGTATTAGGAGCGTTGGTTAATTATGTATTCAATTACCACTATACATTTGACAGCGCAAAGCCACATCCTGAAACGTTGGCAAAATTTTCTGCGACAGCTTGTGTGGGCTTGGCCCTCAACACTCTGATCATGGGCCTGATGATCGGTCTTTTTGATGTGCATTATCTTATATCCCAGATTCTTGCTACTGCAGGAGTCGTTTTCTGGAATTTCACAGTGAATCGCCTGTGGACATTCCGTCGTGGATAAAAATTGGGAGGGGATTATGTTGTCGGTAGTGGTGCCTGCCTATAACGAACAAGAGGTTCTTCCTGAGTTTCATCGAAGACTCGTGGGAGTGCTGGACTCGTTACCCATTACCGCTGAGATCGTTTACGTAAATGACGGCAGTCGAGATCTTACCTTGGAACAATTGCGTCGGCTAAAGGATCTTGATGGCAGGGTTACGCTTATCGATCTCAGTAGAAACTTTGGAAAAGAAATTGCGATGACAGCAGGCTTAGATCATGCCATGGGAGAGGCAGTGGTTATTATCGATGCGGATCTTCAAGATCCTCCAGAGCTCATCCCGAAACTTCTTGAAGAATGGAAACAGGGACACGACGTTGTGTATGCGAAGCGAATCTCTCGAGCTGGAGAGACTTCGCTGAAAAAGTCCAGTTCCTACTTGTTCTATCGATTGATACAGGGGGTCAGTCGGGTTTCCATTCCTGAAGACACGGGTGATTTTCGTTTGCTCAGCAGGAGAGCGCTTGATGCGCTCAAGCAGGTCAGAGAGCAGCACCGATTTATGAAGGGACTGTTTGCATGGATCGGGTTTTCACAGAAGGCTGTGCTCTATAACAGGGATGAACGTTTTGCCGGTGAAACGAAATGGAATTACTGGAAGCTTTGGAATTTTGCGATCGAGGGGATTACGTCGTTTACGATTGCCCCATTGAAAATCGCGACCTACCTAGGCCTTGCGATCGCTATTGGAGCCATTTTTTATGCTGGGGTCATCGTGTTCAGCACTCTTGTCTATGGAAACCCTGTTGCTGGGTATCCTTCATTAATGGTGGCGGTCCTCTTCTTAGGGGGTGTGCAATTGCTAACCATCGGGATTATGGGTGAATACGTCGGTCGCATGTTCGACGAGACCAAGAATCGTCCCCTATATGTTCTGAACTCATATGAGCCATCTCGTATCGGCCACCAGGATTTATTAAATGCATCCAAGAGTCAGCACTCTGCTTGAAGGTCGGGGACACTGAGCAGGGCCCCAGGCCGTCAGCGCGCCAATGTGTTAATCTTAGACATTACCGAGCAAACCTACTATCGATGGCGTAACGAGTACGGGGGTATCGTAAGCTTCTCCGCCAAGGAGACAGTTTTCATGGTGAACTTCTGGTTTCAAGGTTGGCCCGATACGTGGCAGACGGCACGCCGACAACGCGTGCATGGGGCCGCTCTTCGTTGTACTCCCGCATCCACTCCGCACTGATCTCGTGCACCTGATCCAGCGACCCAAATACATAGGCGTTGAGTACCTCATGCCCGACGGTGCAATTGAACCGTTCAGGGTATGCGTTCTGATTGGGCTTACCGGGCTGAATATGCCGGAGTGCAATACCCCGCTCTGCGCATCACACGACAACGCGTGCGGCGAGAAATTCTGGTCCGTAGTATAAGCGGAAGCGCGGCCGTAAGCGGTGCATCTCTCCTCTGACAGGATGCTGAACACATTCGCCAGCCTGTTCTGTTCATTTGGTCTTCGCGCAGATCAGCTCGTCGGCGTGAGGGGACTTGAGTGATGGCCTATCAACTGGGGCGGGTCTCCCCGGCACCTCCAAATACCTGATTACTCACAATGACCCAATGCTCAATACGCATACGCATTCATGCCACCGCGCACACACCAGAAGTAGTGGCTGTCGGCCTTATCGTCTGGGAACACGTTGCCACCGGCGAAGGATACGAGCCACGCAGCGGCTGGACCGCGTTGGACCGTCGTTGCCGTCCAATAGACGTCCGCCTGGACGTTGGTAAAGGGATGGCCTGCCGTGAGGGCGGGCCCTGGTGTTGGTGGTGATACAGAAAGATCAAGCAAGCTGGCCAGTTCATCGACCGCAGGCAACCGCCAGCCTTTGCGTCCACCGATGGTCTTGTTGATACAGATATTAATGGCTCCAGTCTCTCCAAACCACGTCGTTAGCGTCGCCTCTGGCGATCTCTCCCACACGAGTCCGGTCTCATTGTCCCGTACCGCTGCGTTGCCGAATGTCGTCAGCACGACAAAGCGTGACGCGCCCGGTATTACCTTGTCCCAGTTGCTACTTTTCATGATACCGCTCCTTGCGTGGTAGTTAACCAGACCGACTCCTGCTACTTTGAGCGAGTAGCGCCGGGCGAATGGCGCAGCACGGCTGACGGCTTTCTACTTCGTACCCTACGGCGCGAGATATTTGCCTGTCAATAGCACTATAAATAAGCTTTCCTATTTAAAGAGGATTCCCATCCCTCACAAATGGCAACTGATACATAACTGCCGTAGCACCTTCACCATCATCACTTTCTGGCGCCACGTTAATAAGAATAAGACGATGTTGCCAGCGCATGTGGGTGTTGCTACGACGAGATGGCTGGCTGGTATATCGAAAACGGACACGCCGGTTGTCCCAATTCGGCAGATTGCAGCTGCGGATGAGCGTCGAAAGCCTATCGCGTTACACAGTGGTCCAGCTCCGATCCCGACCGGTCCTGCTGAACGCTGGAGCATGGATTTCCGTGCATGATACCCTGACCGATGGGTGGCCTTTCCTGGTGTTGACGGTCGTTGATAACTAGAGTCACCAGAGTCCGGCACTAGAGGCCGGTTTTCGAACGTCAGAGACGACCGGCGGAGAAGCGTTAAATCGCGTTCTGATCGGTGAAAGAGGGATTGCGGTCAATCACTGTGGATCATGGCACCGTGTTCAAATCGCGGGCGTTAGAAGATTGGGCCTATCAATGGGGTGTGCAACTGGATTTCATTCAACCAGGAAAACCCTTCTTGTATCGTTTCACGGGAGACTGCGAGACGAGTGTGTGAACGTGCACCAGTTCGCCTCGCTCGCTGAGGCTCAACACATCATTGACCCCTGGCGTGTGGACTACAATCAGCGTCGGCCTCACCGCTCTCTTGGCCACCTGACGCCAAACGAGCGCGTTGAACAACGTCAGGTCATCCGTGCCGTCGAAGAAGTCGTCGGCGCTAGGTAAGAGCTGTCTCGTTATGGGGCCAACGTCAAACGGTTGGAAGATCTTCTTTGCCGCTGTCTCCTTGACGGGGAAGATTCGGTCTCCTGTGCCGGGGCATTTTACTCCAACTTCTCCGAGCCACATTTATCATGACAGCAGTCTCGCTTGTTCGAGGTCACCACTGGTGAGAAGCCTGCAGTGGGGGCATGAGAGCGAGATCCTTATCTAAGCGTTAATCCACTCGGAGCCGCCGGAGGATTGGTCTCTCCAGTGCTTGCCGAACATCCCACCCGCGTTGTCGCCACCACGTAATCGTCTTCGTATCGGTATAGATTGTCCGAACCTTGGCGATAGATTTGCACGTTATTCCAGAGAGCTGGCGAGGTGTACCAGCTCCCAGATTGAGACATCGTAGGCGTGCCGTTGACCCATGTCTCTACTACGGTCTGACTGAGATGAGACTCGATACACAACCAGGTATCATGGGTCGTCGAGACCTTCGTAAGATTCTGTCTAAGATTGCATGTCGAATCCAGGACCGCCGTGCCAGGGCAGATGACCTGGACCCCAGTGGGCGTATTATACCCAAAGGCAAATTCGGGGCCATTGAACAAATAGGTCGAGATCAAGGCGGGTCGAGTCCCCACGTTGAAGTAATGTTGTTTCGCCGTGATCGGGCTAAACCCAGACGGCTGCGAGGGGTCAATGGCTTCATAGCGTACGTAGTACCGTTCCCAGATCTCTGGGACGCCGGTCCATGTCTTCATAATCCAGGAGTTACAGCAGTCATCGACGTGTACGCCTGCGTAGGTCTGCCGAAGCATGTGCGATCCGCGATGCGCTGGCGCACCTGTGCGTGTCGTGGTGACAATATCGGTGGTCGTACCCGTGCACGACGATGGCAGACAGGTCCACCCTTTAGCCTGCAAGTCGCTCAAGACGTTGACTTCATAATCTTCGCTGAAGATCGTGGCGGCAATCGTGGTGGCATAGGCGGGGAGTGCCAGTCCAAGACATAAGATGATTGCTAGCCACACTGAACGCATTGGCACAAACTTATCTAGTGTACGCATGAGATCGTAATCCTCCTCATTGTCTTGGGTATCTTGCGTTGAGCCGTCGCACTCCTAGAGGCTCTCGGCAGCCAGGTGATGTCCAGAGAGCGGTACCGATCCGTGTGACCGCAAGTCCTGAAGACGGTATCGGCAGCACAGCCGGAGCAACCGCCACTGGGATCTGGAAACGATACTGCTTCCACGAATCGCTCAACCGCTGCCTAGTATTCATGCCACTACCTCCCTGCAAAGTAGCTTGCCAAGTGATCTGTCATGTTGTTAGGAGGAGCCTGGCAAACGCACGTAGATGTTAAGCAAGAGTGGTGCCACATTGTTTCCATGAATAGAAAGTGTATCTCATCTAGTAATTGATAAAATATATGACCACTTGCGAATACCGCATTATCCTAATATGGAACTCGTGTCTTTTTGATCAGGAAAATTAGCAGTAAATACTGATTGCTTAACCAGACACACCTTGAAACGATGAACAGACGAGTATACGCTCGCGTTTAGCTTCATTCGAAACATCTGAGGAGAATTTAGCATTGCATCACATCCATCAAATTTAGCCAGCCCAGCTCTGACAATCCTTCCTATGCCTGATCGAATTCGGCTGATTGATCTACAGGTGTCAATCCAACAATGACTTCGGTGGTTCTCAACAGTCGTTGAAGTGACTTACTGGTCGTCTGGGTTTCCGCCAGTCAGGTTGCCATAGGAGGTTGGACGCCTCCTCGGAGAACTAACGCTTCCACAGATATTCTATTTGTTCGCTCATTCCCATCTTCCTGCATTTTCTACGACTCTTATCCCTTCCCATCCCGCCTTTCCGCAGGGCCGTCCCAAACCCTTACTCTCCATGGCGAACGGCCTGAGGCCATTATCGTCTTTCTTGAGTATGAAGTACGCCATACCGGGGGCTGATTCTTTTTAAAATTATATCATGCGGAATTCGACACGCATATTATGGACAGGATGTCTGCGCCATACTGTCACGGAAAATTCTAAAAAATGCTCTTGCTGACTTCATTCGAATGGGGACTTTCGTTGCCTGATGAGTCAACTGCGGTGACTGTAAAGTAATATGTGTTCCCGACGTTTAGTCCAGTAGCTAAGTAGGTTGTAGTGGGTTTCTGCACAGTCGCCACGGCGGCACCATACACTCCTTGGATCGTTGATATATAGATCCGATATGAGGCAAGGTCTGGTTCAGTATTAGCATTCCAGCTTATCGTAGCCGAGGACGTGGTAGGCGCGCTGAGAGTCAAGGTTACCGGGATCGTTTGAGGCGTATTTGTGGCCCCTGAGGCGGTGACAGTAATTGTGGCGGAAAAAGGACCAACAAGAAGTGATGCCGTATTCACGGACAGGGTAACTGGGTTTGTCCCCGTTGTAGTCGTGCCAGATGTGGGAGCGAGTGTGAGCCAATTGGCATTGTCTGTGACAGACCAGGTCAAAGTGCCTGTTCCAGGATTTGCGATATTCAATGTTTGTGAAGTGGGATTGGCGGCGCTTTGAGTGGCTGTAAACGAGAATGTTGTTGGGCTCAGTCCGATGGTTGGTGTCGTAGGTGCCGCCGTCACTGTGAACGTGACAGGGACGGAGACGGTTGTGGCCCCCGTGGCTTTGAGCGTAATGGCGCCGGTCTGTGTGCTGGCGCTCAGCGCTCCGGTGGTCACATTTAC
>JAYTTD010000155.1:0-3886 GCA_043745235.1 Nitrospira sp.
TCGCGATTCCCGGCGCGGTCCCATTCAACGAGTTCGCAGAGGAGATTGATCGCATGTTGGCTACGGCCCCGCGCTCGCAGGGAGAACCGATCGAGCCTCATGAATCGACGGCAGTGGCACAGAACAGTTCCTTCATCATTCACTAAGGATTACCTATGTCTGCAATACAATCGTTTTGGTCTGTTCCTCAACGCGATGGGGAACCACCCTTTTGGATGTGTATGTCATGTTTGTCAGAAGTGTTCTACCGCAAGGTGCCGATGCCCGATTGCCCGACGTGCCATGGGGTCTCAACGTATGAAGCCTTCACGCTTGAGGCGATTCGTGACTGGGGCACAGAGGATTTGGTCGCCAAAGCCGATCTCGCCCAGCAGGCTGCCAACCTTGAGCCGGCTTCTGCAGCGCCAGCCCATTCCGCCGACTGAGTCTTTACCATTCACGGGGCGTCTCTCGTGCAGGAACCACGTCCATTCTTGATTGGAGGTCTGTGGCGGCGAGGGGAGGCCCTCATACCCGTCAACGATCCATTTACAGGTCGGCTTCTTGCCGAGGTATCGAGCGCGAGCTCTGCAGATGCCGAGGCGGCAATTCAATCGACAGTCGGCGCAGCCGCTGCAATGGGGTCGTTGCCGTCCCACGCGCGCTATCAGGCATTGCAAAAGATCGCGGGTGGACTCTATGACCGGCGTGATGAATTTGCCCGCCTGATGACGGCTGAATCCGGCAAGCCGATCACCGACGCCAAGCGAGAAGTCAATCGGGCCGTCCAAACATTTACCATTGCGGCCGAAGAAGCAAAGCGCATTCCGGGTGAGGTGATCCCTCTCGACTGGACGCCGGGGACCGATTCCCATCTTGGCATTCTCCGTCGAGTGCCGATCGGTCCGGTGCTCGGAATCACTCCCTTCAATTTTCCCCTGAATCTTGTGGCCCACAAGGTTGCGCCGGCTTTGGCCTCCGGCAACCCCATTCTCATCAAGCCGGCGCCACAGACACCCCTGACCGCGCTGCTGCTAGGCGAAGTGGTCCTGGAAGCCGGGCTTCCTCCCGGCGCACTGAACATCCTGCCTTGCGACAATACGGTGGCCCAACAGCTTGTCGTCGATCCCCGATTTAAACTCCTGAGCTTTACCGGTAGCGCCGCCGTAGGATGGATGTTAAAGGCCACCTGTGGGAAGAAGAAGGTGGTACTGGAACTCGGCGGGAATGCGGGCGTCATCGTGGAGCCCGATGCCGATCTTGATTTTGCCGCGCTGCGCTGTGCGATCGGTGGGTTTGGGTATGCCGGTCAGACCTGTATCTCCGTACAGCGAATCTTTGTCCATCACTCCATTGCAGACCTCTTCACCACAAAACTCCTGTTACAAGTCGCGCGTCTGAAGGCCGGCGACCCGAGTGACGATTCGACGGTCATCGGGCCATTGATCGATCCAGCCGCGGCCCATCGCGTGGAAACATGGGTTGGGGAAGCCGTGTCACAAGGAGCGCGTGTGCTTCTAGGGGGTAAACGCATGGGCTCAGTGCTGGAGGCGACGGTGCTCTCGCATGTCACGCCCACGATGAAAGTCTCTTGTCAGGAAGTGTTTGGGCCGGTGGTCACTGTCACTCCGTACCGACACTTCGGCGAAGCGATCACGGCGCTCAATCAGTCCGACTATGGACTCCAAGCCGGTGTGTTCACCCAGGATGTGAATAAAATTTTTCATGCCTTCCGGCACCTTGAAGTCGGAGCCGTACTGGCTAATGAGATTCCGACATTTCGCGCCGACCATATGCCGTATGGTGGCGTCAAGGATTCCGGGGTCGGACGCGAAGGAGTTCGGGCCGCGATCGAGGATATGACCGAGCCTCGCATGCTGGTATTGAATCTTAAATCGCCTACCGGGACTTAGTCGGATGCTGGAAGATCGCTCTTTTCACCTGCCAAACCCAGGCGCGCCAAGCTGTAGCTTTACATATGCGGCGTTCTCAGGAACCATGAAAGGTGAAACGTAGGACTATCAAGTCCTCTTTCTCCGAAACCTTTCACCTGCCACGTTTTAACGATTCACGGATCGCTGGATGGCCATTTTGAGCATCCTGCGAGATATTTTTGCACCATCATCATTCGTAATATAATAGTGCTTGAGTTCTAACTCCATGTGCAACACCGCACGCCCGACTGGGTTAGGCTGTCGACTGCCAACGAGATGTATTCTTAAATGCTTCTACGGTCGACTCAGCACAACCCATCCCGGAGAGGGAGCGGTGCTTTCTGGCTAGAGATCCCCCGCAGGGTCTGGAAAGCGGCCATCGGCATGTTGGCCGGTTGAAGCGGAATACCAACTCGTCCAAATAGCGCTGGAGATACTGGGGCATCAATTCCATGATATGTACCGTGAGCCAGGCTTTTAGAATTGCTGAACACGCGGTGGACATGAGGAGCGACCTGATGGGCTCGCTCGGGGTATTTACCACTTACACTCGATGTGTGTACCCCACCAGGGCTTCGTCGGAATAACCAGGCCAGCCATCTGTTCGCACCGTTGAGCCCGCCTCGACATTTCGTGTGAGGCAGTCGCGAATATTAACGGCTCCGGCATTGTCCACGGTCGAAAGTCGAAGCCTCCCGGCCCGCTCACAGCGCGTGTCCTGCTTGTTCTCGCAAGCAAGGTCAGACGTTGTGTTCCGAGAGACACCTTGAGCTGGGAAATGCGTCTTGCATCCATGTTCACCAGCGAGAATTGTAGGATCGGTGCAAGCAGTTCCACGATTGATACAAGTCGCTCTTCTTCAAGAAACAGAACCAATAGCGAAACCCTCCATGTCGGTGCATGATTCGCCACACCGTGTTGGGATCGCGGACCAGACCTTGACGCGTGAGCAAGGCATCAAGCCGTCGGTATTCTTCGGGTGCCGGCTGATCGCAGCGTCCACCTCAGGCCGTCTCTTGGCCACCCACTCCCTGACTGCCGCCGACCATACAGCCTTCTCCGCGGCTTGCCGAGGACCTGGCACTCGATCGTCAACAACCAACCCGTTGATCTAGCTACCCACCGTTATTCTCTCGGGCTATGTGAGTCCCTTGAGCTCGAAGGTGTTTGTTTACACGTCCACCTCCAAGGTCTTCCGCCCCTCACCCGTTCAAGATCTACGACCGGTTTCTGCGCTCCTAGCACCTGGCGCTTTGGGATCAGCTCGCCGGCCCCTTCAGCTCCTGATCGAGGCTGCGCTTCCAGCGGTACAGTTGAGCCGCACGCATCGCGTATGCCCGGCAGGCTTCTTCAGGGGCACACCGGCCTTCCATTCCTGCAACACCGCCAGGTTCTGCTCGTCGCTCCATCGGCGCCTCACACCACGCCCACTCTGGACAGTGTTCATCATGAATTCCATTGAGCCCTTCTGGCTTATGATACCTGTCCAAATATTATAAGGGACACGATGAGTTCATTGAAAGCGTCTGTGGCAGGGGTTTCAAGAGTCATCATGATGCATAGATATTCTCTATCGATAGGCAATAAATTATCAATTTGACCCATTGCCAATGATTGGTTATCCTCATTACAAGCTCGCAGGATGATCCGTAGCGAGGTCACTTCAAACTATTATAAGGAGGTCGTTATGAGTGCAAAGAGCGTGTTCAAGATGGGGTTTCTGTCCATGATTGCCGCGATAGGATTGTTCGGAGCGTCGAACGGCTTCGCAGACACTGGGCACACCACGAGCAATTCCGAAGGTCTGACGGCTAATACAGGTGTGAAAGCCCAGGCGCTTGAAGCGACTGAGGACACGCGGGTTGTGTTGGCCGACGTGCAGATTCCGGAGACTCCTGCGCCGCGCGATCAGGTGGTGGACTCCGAAGGGAACATCTATCGCCTCACCCCGCTCCAGACGCAAAGGGGTAGCC
>JAYTTD010000156.1:0-14464 GCA_043745235.1 Nitrospira sp.
AACCAGAATCCCCGCATCTTCACGTGGACCGCGTCCGTGGAGAGCATTTTGACCAAAGTCTCCAAATGTAAAGAAGCGTTGGACTCACTACACTAGATCTATAACAACAATGCCGTCCGAAGCCTCCTCCATCAAGAGTCGATACTGACGTTCACTCTCCTGTAGAGCCGCTTCCGCGTGCTTGCGCTCAGTAATATCTTGAGCAAAAACCAGGACCCCAATCACGTTCTCCTGGGGATCACGGTAGGGCACCTTCTCCGTCTGAATCCATCGTTTCTCGCCGGAGGCCGTTTGGTACAGTTCCACGATGCCGAGTTTTGGCCTGCCCGAAGCGATGACCTGGAGGTCATCCTGGTAGTATTGTTCCGCTTCCTCCGGGTAGAGGTCAAAGGTGGACTGGCCTTCCACCTCTGCCACCGTCTTGTTGATGGATTCAGCCGCGTGCCGGTTCGCTCGCACGATGCGATTGTGGGTGTCCTTGTACCAGACCATGGCCGGAATGAGGTCCAACAGCACCTGCTGCTCGATCTGCTGCTGCAGAAGCTTCGCTTCAGCCTTCTTCCGCTGGGTGATGTCGCGGACAATGCCACAGCTATACATCTGACCGTCGAATCTCCATGTGCCGAGCGATACCTCAATGGGAAATTCGCTCCCGTCTTTTCTTAAGCCATGAAGTTCGATCGTTCTACCAGTCAGGGGTGATACGCCAGTGCCCTTGGCACGCTCAAGCCCGCGCTGATGGTCCTCGCGGTACCGAGTTGGCATGATGGTGGTGAGCGGCTGCCCCAGAATCTCTCCCGCTGTATGGCCAAAGAGCCGTTCGGCAGCGGTATTCTATGAGACAATCTTGCCGTCGCCATCAGTGAGCACGATCCCGTCCGGTGCAGCGTAGACAACCTGTCGAAACTGCTCTTCACTCGCACTCAGCGCATGCTCGGCACGATGCATCTTGAGCGCCAATTTCCGTGCATCAACAGCTTGACGGAGAATAATTTTGAGCGCATCCGGGTTATAGGGCTTGGTGATATAGGCAGCGGCGCCCCGGCGGAGTGGTTCCACCGTGTGGCTGTCTTGTACGGATGCGGTGAGGATAATGACTGGTAGCAGGGGGTCGAGTTCTTCCAACCCCCGAAGGACCGCGAACCCGCTCAGATCCGGCAATCCCAGATCCAAGATCACTGCCCCAACGGGCTCTGTTCGGCTTCGTGCAGGGCCTCCCTTCCCGTCATTACACTACGCACCGTATACCCCGCATGTCGAAGGAGATCTTCGAGAGCCAGACAGATATCTGGCTCATCGTCCACAATGAGTATGGAGGAAAGATGTGAAGGAAGTTGTTCGGCGTCCATCATCTCACTGAACCAGAATTAAACCTGGAATGATTGTGATGAGTAGCCCTTTGGAAAGCAACGCCTGGTAGCGCTCGTCGAATCATTTGTTTTCGAACAGGCCCAAGGATAAGCCAAAATCCTTAAAAAATCGACCTCTCCGCTCACGACTGTGAGAGAGTTTTTTGAATACTGTGCGCAGAACGAGTAGGCAGGCGGAACGAGACTGAAGGTCGCTTTGAAGATTCTGTCTTGTATACGAAGTGGTCAGCCGGCTGGGGCGCGAACCCAGGGCCCTCGCCTTAAAAGCTCGAAAAGACTAATAATATCAATGGCTTGATTTTGCGAAGGTTTCCCCGTTTATTCTTTGCGAACAAGGACTTGAGATGATTCGATACATTCCATTGATTCTGTAGCATGCGATCCATTGTGCAGAGTTTTAGCACAAATTTAGCACGGCGCCATGGGGTGAACCCCTCGGTTGAGACAGTTTGGAATGCGCACACCTGGTGGTTCAATGCATGTTGCTTCTCACACCGCCTCTGTTGCTTCAGCCTGATCCCTGGCTGGTGATGCCGCTCGAGCGAGCGCTCGAGGCCTGAAAAACCGCATGGTGGCTCCGGTCGCAGGGGTCGCCGAACTGGCCGCGTGCTCGAACTCGTCAGGTGAGTGGTAGCCCAGCGCCGAATGCAACCGGCCGCGATTGTAGTACTGCTCGATGAACGCCGCAAAGTTCGCGCGCAGGTGATCGAGATCTCGATAGGTGTTGGCGTGGATCTCCTCCCGCTTGAGCGTCTTCATGACGCGCTTACAACTGGCGTTGTCATAGGGGTTGGCCGGCCGGCTCATGCTCGGGATCATGTGGTGCGTTCGCAGCATCGTCACGTACTCCCTGGACGCATACTGGACGCCGCGATCGGAATGGTGGACCAACCCAGGCGGCGGATGCCGCTCTGTGATGGCGTGCTTCAGCGCTGCGATCGGCAACCGGGCGGCCAGCGTGCGGTCCAGCGCCCAGCCCACGACCTTGCGTGAATACGCATCGAGAATCACCGCCAAGTAGACGAACTGACAGGAATAATGCGGGCTATTTCGCGAGACGGTTACTCACGACACGTTGCTCATCATGCCGCCAGTTGTCTGAGGACGGGCTTCAGACGCTTTCGTACTTGTCCATGCAAGCAGTCCTCCACAACATCAATCAGCATATTCAGCCGTGTATGCTGGAACCCCACCCGTTTCAGACAGGGATCGCTCAGCATTCCAACGAGAAGACTCATCGCCGTGACAGAGAGCCCAACAATGAGCGTAGCCCCCAGGACTTGCCAGAACGACGGATTCGGCGGAAAGACTGAATAAAATGCCGATCCGAGACTTGATCCGAACATAAACGTGGAGGTCGCCTCCTCCTTGGCCCGATTTCTCGCGATCAGACCGCCGATTCCTGAGATGCCGAGGGAGTGATCGCCGAAGAAAAGCCATCCAGCCGCCAGCGTCAGCACCGTCGCCGTGGTATCTAACACCACTATGCGGCCGGCAGAGTGCTCGGCAACGAGACAGGGGATGTCGGAAAGTTTCATCAGAGCTTCGTCAGAAAGTGCGCCTGATGCGAGCAAGGGTCCCACCTGTTTGTGGCGTTTCATGCGTTCGAGCAGCCCGTTCGGGGTGGCCTGCCGGTCACCCATCGTGCAAGGCCAATCCAGCAACTCTGTAGCAATCAGATGTTCGATTTCTCTTTGATAACGCGTTTTGAAGCCTGTAGGCACAAGAGTTATCAGGTCGGCACCAGAGCGCCAGCCCAATTTCATCGGTACCTCGATGAGCTTTTTCAAAAAGAGAGACGGGATTGCCCACAGGGCATTGATCGGGTGGCACAGCAGGTCGCTCACGAGCGACTGCTTCTGAAGCGCGATGGTTTCCTGAAGAGAAAAATGCCGTTCCACGAAGCCGTCTACACGGCTGCGGCACTCGGCGATGTACTGTTCGATGCACTCTTCGAGACCCAGAATCGCGGTGGTTGTCTGCTGGTCATTCATGGGGATATCCTCCCGGTAATGCCGTACTATACCGCGTTATGGCTGCGGCTCAAGAAAATCCCCGTTTGTGACGCAGCCCTTTGTTGACAGGCGGAATTGTTGTGATACCTTTGGCCAGCGAGAAGAATCGCGATCTTGGCGATTCACGGGTAACCTTTCTACTTAAGGAGTTGGAATGATCCACATGACGAAGTGTGTTTGGGGATTCGTGTGCGCGGTCTCTCTGATGGGACTGGTGAGTGTGATCCACGTTGGGGTCTCAGGAGCGGCAGAACCACGAGCCGGTGCCTGGTCCGGTGGCGCTGCCATTGGGTTCTTAGCCAACACGCCGGACGGGACTGCGTTCGCCACCAATTTTCACGCCGACTATTTCCTGAATCATCAGATCTCGGTGGGCCCTCTCGCGCAATTGGCCGTGACGGGAGATTTATTTCAGATCGGCGTCTCGGGACAGGGGAAGTATTGGCTCGACCTACCCGGACTCGATAAGCGATTGAAGATGAACCTGCAGGGGGGGCTCGGCTTTCTGCACGCCGACCTCCACAGATCCGATACCTCCTTTCTGATTCCGATCGGCGTGGGACTGGACTTTGCCCTGAACCAGCAGGTGAGCCTCACATCCACCTTCTTGCTCAACTTCACCGATGTCGAAACGGGACGAGGGACGGACACCAACGTCATGCCGGGGCTGACGTTCGGCGTTCGATTTTAACGCCGCTGGCGCAAACTGTAGGCGCCATGCTCATTGTGAGCGCAACCCTGCTTCATTTCTCGGTTGAGTAAGCAGTCAGACATGGTTCCCTCAGAGAGGTCCGGTTCATTTGCAAATACTGCGCGGTAGGGTTGCGATAGACTTCCTGTAGTTCCTCTTACAGTCTCCACTGAAGATTCCGATCAATGTGGGAAAGGAAGCCCTCGGATGGCCGGAGGCTTCCCAGTGAAGCGGCTCAGCGCTTCAAAGCGTGAGTGGAGATCCACTCCTTGGCATCACACGCGACGGTGACAAGCGCCTCAAGGTCACTGAGACTAAACGAAGTCCCGTTGCGCCACGCCCCAGACTGATCCTTGAATGGGCGGGAGAAGGTCGTTGAGAAGAACGGACCCTTCTCGCTGACATTCTGCCAGATCGTTGCTTTGATGTTGCCGCATTGCAGCCGGTTCGCGGGTTTGTTGTTGGTAGCCATCTTGTTTCCTCCTTTGTTGAAATGAAGTTGGCTCTCTCACAGGAAGAGGAGAGCCAACGCACAGTTCACGGAGGAAACTTGAGGCAGAGGGCCGTCGCCGGCGTGCCGGAGAGGGACAAGCGGCGGGAGTGACAGTGAAACTGGCGCGAGCGCTGCGCCTCGCAGGTGTTAGCCGGTCGGCACCTGCAGAAGCCTGCAAGAAACCAATGAAAGAATGTGGATCAGCTTACCCCATGGCCCGCTGATTTTTGTTTGTGATACGGGTTGTCTTCCAGAAGGCTCCATGTTTCAGAGTTGCCCCACTTCTTCTTGGAGGATCAACAGGTTGTCAGTCTTGTGGAGATCAAACTAGGAGACAGGAATTGTGCCTCCATTGAAAACAGGTAGCACAAATTTAGCACAGCCGACAGGGTAGACGACTATGCAGAGTATGTAAGTGATTGATTTTTGGTGGGCCGTGTAGGGGTCGAACCTACGGCCCGCTGATTAAGAGTGGCAAAAGGCCAATAATTCGAACCGCTCGATGTTGCAAAGGTTTCCCCGTTTGTCTTTAAAAATCATGAGCTTCCTAGCTTTCCACTGATTCTATTGCTTCTATCTGAGTCGGTCGTTTGTGAGGATTTCTAGCACAAATTTAGCACAGCAGAGTGGGGTGAACCCTTCCGTTGAGACTGCCAAGGACCATCGCGCTATGGTGAAGTAAGGGAAGCGCGGCGATACGATCCAGGCCGGTGCGAATCAATTGGGTAGGAAAGAGCCCCGCTCTACCGAGCGGGGCTTTCTAGAACATCTTTGATGCTTATCCAGTTGACTCCGACCGACCATCAACCACCGATTGTCATGCCACCGATCAGGTCCCTTTACCCCGAGAACTGATGAGAGTAACGGCAGGCGAAAGGATTTCTCATGGTTGCATCGGCAACCTTCGTTAGGTCACCTGCCGCGATACGAATAGTTCCACACCTTTCCTTGTGCTTCTTCCTCTCAAACAAGGAGGAGATCGATGGTGAGGATGTCATTGATGTTGTCACTCCTATGTAACGGTTATTATAAATTGGTAACGATCTCAGGAAACTCCGCGGCGAACTTCGGGCTCAATTCCTCCGTCATGGGCACGAAAATCCATTCTACGGACGGCTTGGATAGGCTCCTTCATCAAATGAACGACGCCCACTTCAGAGCGTGAGCCTTTACAATATGGCTTCTTAGGTATCTTGTTTTTTTGCGCTTTCATTGATCTGTTGATCGCTCCCACGCAACAGCCGCACTCTTCACGCCACCCGCGCACGCCGCAGGCGTAGGCTATTCGTCACGACGCTGACCGAACTGAACGCCATGGCCGCACTGGCGAGAATCGGGCTGAGTAGGATTCCGAAAGCGGGGTAGAGGATGCCGGCCGCGACCGGAATGCCGACGACGTTATAGACAAAGGCCCAAAACAAATTCTGTTTCATCGTCCGCATCGTCCGTTTAGCCAGAAGAATTGCCGATGCGACGCCATGGAGATCATTCCGCATCAACGTTACGTCGCTCGCTTCCAGGGCGATATCGGTGCCGGTGCCGATCGCGAAGCCGACATCGGCCTGCGCCAGCGCTGGAGCATCGTTGATGCCATCGCCCACCATCGCGACGACCTCTCCGGCGTGCTGCCGGCGTCGGACCTCTATGACTTTGCCCTCGGGCAACACCCCGGCCACTACGTGGTCGATTCCGGCCTGCCGTGCGATGGCCTCCGCGGTGCGAGGGTGATCCCCGGTCAGCATCACCACCGTGAGTCCCAGTCGGTTCAGCTGTTGAATGGCTTCACGGGATGTCGGCTTGATGGGATCTGCTACGGCGATTATCCCGGCTAACTGACCATTGATCGCGATATACATGGGCGTTTTCCCCTCGCCCGCTAGACGCTCCGCCTCTCCGTTCGTTTCGGTAAGATTCACCGCGTAATCGGACATGAGTGCTTCATTGCCCACGGCAAGCACAACACCCTGTACAACGCCAGTTGCCCCTTGCCCCGTGACGGATTGGAACGACTCTGCCGTCTCCAGGCTAAGCGACTGCTCTTGGGCATACCGGACGATCGCTTCAGCCAACGGATGTTCAGAGGAAGCCTCGAGCGAGGCGACCAGCCGTACGAGATCCTTTTCAGACCACTGCGAACCCAAGACCGGTACCACGTCCGTCACTGTGGGCCGCCCCTCGGTGATCGTCCCGGTCTTATCCAACACGACGGTGTTAATTTGACCGGCACGCTGCAGGGCCTCGCCGCCCTTGATCAGGATTCCCCGTTCGGCTCCCTTTCCGGTGGCCACCATCACCGCAGTCGGTACGGCCAATCCCATCGCGCAGGGGCAGGCAATGATCAGGACCGCAACCGCCGCGGCAAAGGCGCGCATCGCCGGCGCCTGATCGGCCATCACAAACCAGATGACAAATGTGGCGATCGCAAGGGACAGCACGATGGGCACAAAGATCCCGCTGACCTGATCGGCAAGTTTTTGGATGGGTGCCCGTGACCCCTGAGCGTCTCGCATGAGCTTGACGATGTGGGCCAAGACACTGTCCGAACCTAGCGTCGTTGCGCGATACCGGAACGCTCCAGTCCTATTGATCGTGCCACCGATGAGGCGATCCCCCGGGTGTTTCTCGACCGGCAGGGACTCGCCCGTCAGCATCGACTCATCCACCGCGCTCGCCCCGGAAATGATTTCTCCATCCACGGGGATCCGTTCCCCCGGCCGCACGATGACGATCTCATCGGTCTGCACGTCTTCGATGGGGATGTCTTTTTCAGCGCCATCCCGCACCACCCGTGCCGTTCTCGGCTGGAGTTCCACAAGACCCCGCAGGGCCGCCGACGTTTGCCGTTTGGCCCGAGCCTCCAGCGCATTGCCGGTGAGGATCAGCGCAATGATCATAATCACCGCTTCGTAGTAGAGGTCAGGGGGGACGCCTCGACTTAGGAAGAACTCAGGCGCCACAGTCGCCAGCACAGAGTAGAGGAACGCGGCCCCTGTGCCCACTGCGATGAGTGTGTTCATATCCGCTGAGTGATGTCGGAAGGCTGACCAGGCACGCACGTAGAAATGCCGTCCCGCCCAACCTATGACAAGCAGGGTCAGCGCTAGCAGCGTGTACGATAACACCCATGGCGTGACCGTATAGAGCCAGGGAGCGGCGGCGCGGATGGCGGGTGTCATTGATTCCATGGCCCATCGCATGAATGGATCGGCAACCGGTCCGTGGACATCCGTCCCGGCAGCCCCCATGAGTGGCATGGACAGTATCATGGCCAACAGGGCGATGATTCCACTCGATGATGCCTTGTACCTGAGCTCGCGATATTCTTCCTCCTGAGCCCGATCCTGGGCCTCCTGCTCCTCGAACGCGGTCTGATCCTGCGCGGCCAATTCCACGCCATACCCGGTCTCGCGGATCGCCTCGACCAGGGCCATGGGGGAGATCATCTGAGGATCGTACGTCACGGCGGCATTCTTCAGCATGAGGTTCACTGAGGCATCAATCACCCCAGGTTTCCCTTGTAGGGTCCGTTGCACTCGCGCCTGACAGGCGGCGCAGGTCATCCCCTTCACAGGAATCGTGACCTTTGCACGCGTGGTCGTTGTATGGGCTCTAGTTTCGGACGCATCTGCCAGGTTCCGTGTTTCTGTCAACAGCAAGGGGGTCGTGGTCGGCATGGTGTGCTCCTCGTTAGTCTTGCACGATGAGCTGACCGCGTAACATGCTCATCCCGCAGGTGAATGTAAAATGGCCGGTCTGTGACGGCATCAGCTCGATCTGGGTCTTCCCGAACGCGGGCAAGAATTTGCGAATCCCGAAATCTGGAAAGGCAACCTCTTCCGAACAACCTGACCGTTCTCGTCGATCGAAAACGAGCCGGACAGGCTGGTCCCTCTTCACGCGCACCACGGCCGGATGATAGCCTCCTTCAACCACTATGGTGATCTCCTGGACCCCCTGCAGATCGATCGCGGCGTTCGACACCATCTGGCGGGCCAGAAAGAAATACCAATTGATCCAGATTATTGCCGCGATGCCGCCGATGATGACCATCCATTCCATCGTGTTCATGCGACCCTCCTGACCAACTGGGCTTCGTAGCCTGCCTCGTTCACAGCCTGGACAATCTCCGTGTGAACGATTGTCCTCGGGTCATAGTTGACGATGGCTTCGCCGACCTTCACGCTGTTCACCTGTACGCCATCGAGCCTGGTCAAGACCTTCGTGATCTGTCCGACGCAATGCCCGCAGGTCATTCCGGTGATTTTCAGGGTCAATGCTTCCATGGCACACCTCCTTGTTAAGTGGGCTTTGCGCGCCTCAGTTTCAAGGACCACGCGTTCTGTACCCCTTCAGACGGAAGAGCACGCCAATTATTACAGTGAGAGTGAACATACCTGTATTGACAGGGGGAACCGGAGTAGGACACGTTGTTGAGGATGGTGCCGGTCGGCTGGGTTAGTCGCAGGTGCACTGCAGGCAGCCATGGGTGCTGCAGATCCCACAGGACTGTTCCAGACTGGCGCGTAAGGCCTGGCGGGCCCGGTGCAAACGAACCGTCAGATTGCTTGGGGAGATCTTCAACTCCTCTGCTACGAGTTTGGGCGATTCCTCCTCGAGATCGATTCGCCGAATCAGCTCGGCATAGTTCGAACGAAGCGTCGGCAGGAGCCGGTTGAGGCAAGCGCAGACGGTGGATTTCACCTCATCGAGCGGAGGCTCCTTATCGTCTCCAGAGAGAATCAGTTCTTGGAGGAAAGCGTCATTGCGACGAGCCTCTGTCCCGTTCGATCGATAATAATCGATGAGCGTATGACGAAGAATTTTGTAGAACCAGGCCACCACACTGTCATTCCTGCGTATGGAATGGTGATGCTGAACGGCTCGGATCATGCTTTGTTGCAGGAGATCATCAACCAGCGCCTCGTCACCGACACGACGACGGAGAAACACTCGGAACGCACCCTCGTGCTCTAGAAGCCGCTGGAGCATGTCGGTCATGCGTGGTTCAGGATTCGTATTCGATGGGATGAAGGAACCCTCGCCTTGTGGTTCTGATTGGTTCCTCTTTTTCTTGGGACGCCTCATTAACAATCAGTTCCTTCTGTGAGAGACCCTATTGCGTCCCCTGACGGTCAACACATTATACCTACACACAGCAGACCTAAACACAGTATTCGAACAGATCAATGTTTCGAAGATTTCCCCGTTTAATAACATAAGCTTGCTGGCCTTCTGCTGATTCCATTGCTTCACCCAATCCGGTCATGTGTGTGGCTTACGATTGGTCTATGTCCAGCGGGGCTCGCCCTCACTCACGGATACCCCCCCCCCTTCAAGAGCCGGCCGGCCTCAGCGTTGCCGAAAGGCAAAACATATGAAGGGCAGGTGAGCAATTGACATCTTTTGGACAAAGAGTATTATTCAAACTCCATGTTCAAGGTGCTCCTTATTGGACTTCTCTCCGTCCTGCTGTTGAGTATGGTTCCCTTAATGGGAAGCATCTCTGACAGTGGCGGCCATCTGCATCATGATGCGTCTACCTCCTGTGCCACCTGCATGGGATCGATTGACCTGCTCTCGATCATTTTTCTTTTGACCCTCCTTGGCTCGGCTGCACGACCATGGCTCAAGGACATTATCCTGTTCGCATTGCATACCGGGATGCGGATGGGAGAGATTCGAGAATTGACGTGGGAGGGAGTCGATCTCTTCCGAAAAACGGTGACCGTCTTGCGGTCAAAGAACGGCGAGCGGCGAACCATCCCCATCAACAGTCTCGTGCTCGATGTCCTCAAGCGAAAAGCTAAGGTGCGATCGATCTTGAGTGACTACGTGTTCCCGAGTGACACGAATACTCTGCTTGACGACAGCCATCTTCGACGTGCATTTCGTGGAGCGATGAAGTTGTGCCGTATCGAAAATTTCCATTTCCATGATTTGAGGCATACGTTTGCCACCAGGCTGGTGCAATCAGGGATCGATCTCTACAAAGTCCAATGTCTCTTAGGGCACAAGTCGCCGATCATGACCCAGCGCTATGCCCATCACTATCCGGAGAGTCTGCGCGAGGGAGTGGAAATGCTAGAGAAGTACCGTCTGGCGAGCACAGGGGGCACAAATTTAGCACACATGGCACAAGCGGCAGGGCCGGCACGGGCGAGTATCGATGTAAGTTGTTGAAGAATTTGGTGGGCCGTGTAGGGGTCGAACCTACGGCCCGCTGATTAAGAGTCAGCTGCTCTACCAACTGAGCTAACGGCCCACCGGGTATGTATGTGGCGGATATCTGTGTGCGGCCCTACCCCTTACCAGTGTGTGGTGCGCCTGACAGGATTTGAACCTGTGGCCCTCAGCTCCGGAGGCTGATGCTCTATCCAGCTGAGCTACAGGCGCTCTTGCAACCAAGGGGGGTGACAGTAGCATAGGATTTTAGCCTCTGTCCAGCAGCAGGATGCTGAAAAGCTCCGCCAACATCGTTTTCGCATCGCTCAGATCCTCAACGGGGACCCGGCCGCCTCACTAACTCGGCGGTGCGCACAGACGTGGTGCTCCTTATTCGTCGCACCGTGCGCCCCAGAGGGTACGCCTCCGGATCTTCGCTCGCTGCGGCCTTGCGGGACGAACCTTTTGAGCATCCTACGCGATCTTCTCCCGTTGTCCTAGTCCGCATACGTCACGCTCGCCGCTGGGACAGTCGGCAATGCCTGACTCAAGCGAGACGGGCAGGAAAAGCGCGACAGGAAGTTCGAAGTTCCGAACACTTCAGCCTTCAGACTTTCTCACCTGTCCCTCGCTGCAAGAACCCATAGGGAAGGAATACCTCTTCTCCTGTCGATCCAGTGGCCTGCCGAAGTGTTTCCAGAGAAGCGGCTTCTTCCTGCGCTAAACGATCTTCTTCCTCCCGGAATGCGATGGGAAGTCGAACGATGGGGATAAAGGTTTGGATCTCGCACGCGCCATGTGCCAGACCGCGATCGTCCGTCGGGATACCCATTGATCGGCAGACCAGGGGGCGGTGAGAGTAGACGCCACAGCGTCCGTCTGCGTCGAGTGCAGGACAGGGATGATGGTGAAACTTGCTGACTAGTCGATCGATGTCCTGATCGGTCCATTTGTCGAGCAGCTCGGTGTGGGTGAGTTGTGGGAATGCGGCTTCCATGGCAGCGGTCTGTTCGATGGCGCGTTGCTCGATTTGATGGCGGTGAGTCGGCGGAAGGCCGGCGAGTCCCTGTTGGAGGGTCTGGACGTCGAGGAGGGTGATTGGAAAAGGACCGATACAACAGCTGGTGCAGCCGAGTCGGCAGGGAACTTCACCCAGGAGCGCGGCGGTTGCCCGTTGGAACCAGTGGTCGGTTTTTCGATACAGAGGAAGAGGGTTGGACGGAGTGTGACCTAGGAGACTGTCTGACATGGCGTTCGTGACGAGGCGAAGGAGGCGCGGCGAGATGCGAGGCCGCAGGCCAGGAAAAACCGGAGGTGTATTCGTTGGAATACATAGAGGATTTTTTCTGGCCGAGAACGACGCTGATGGTCGCGGATCATTCGCCGCAGTAGAAGGATCACTGTCAGACAGGCTTCTAACATGGCGACTCATTCCACTTTGATGGAGAGATCGACGATGAGATCGCCTTTGGGTGAGTAGAAGCCTTGGTTGTCAATCTGGACGATGCCGTTGCACTGGTCTTGGTAGAATTCCAAGATCCATCCATTGAAGTCATAGCCTTCATCGGTCATGTCGTTCTGGGCGAATCGAGTGGTGAGCACGAACCGCGCGCGCTCCACATAGGTGCGCACGAGTTCCGCTTCGACATCGTCGTGAGCGGACAGGAGGTCCGAGAACTGCTTCTTCTCGGTGTCGAACACGTCCTGATAGGTACCTCGATCTCGAACACAGAGCACCTGAATTGGTTTTCGATTGCGATCGTACCCGAGCGTCACCTGGACCCAGGCCCATTCATCCAACATGGTGTCGTCCATGTTCGGCGGAGTGATGGGTGTCTGGCCGCGTGACGTGAGAAATTCCAAGAGCAAACGGAGCGGTGGAGAGTTTTCTTTCTGACAAAACACGCGAGAATACTGATACGGCTCGGCCTGCGCTGCTTCATCCGGTTGGACAGGCGATGGCAGAATGGGCAGATCTTTTCCCATGCTAAAAACTCCTGGATGCGGCCACTTCGAATCACCCACACGACCACGCACTGTACTTTACGCTGGCTGGTCTTGAAACTGCAAGAAGTCGGCGAAGGCGTTTCCCTACGCCTGGCCTGTGTTTTCCTGTTGACAGCCTCGGAGCGCTTGGATAGACTCCCGCAGGTTTTCGCCGCTTCTAGCGACAGGACTATTCGGTCATGAATATTCATCGAGTCTGAGCGGAGTCACGAAGGGCGAGTTCACTACAATTCACCATCACCGTTTTAAAGGAGGTTGCTCGTATGGCTAAAGCAATGACCAAGTCGCAGATCGCCGATCACCTGGCCCAGAAGACCGGATTAACCAAGAAGGCCTCCGTCCAGCTCATGGACGACTTTGCCGCCTTGGCGTACAAGGAAGCGAAGAACGTGTTCGTGATACCTGGGATCGGGAAGCTTGTGTTGGCGAACCGCAAAGCCCGCATGGGCCGGAACCCACAGACCGGCGAAGCCATCAAGATTCCAGCCAAGCGCGTTGTCAAGTTCCGCGTGGCCAAAGCCGCCAAGGACGCAATCCTCGGGAAAAAGTAAGCAATGATCGTCCGTCGCGCGCCTTCTTCCGGTTTCACTTCCGCCGTATAAAGAACCAGAGGGCCGGCTCCCCGAACGGGGCGCCGGCTCTGTTTTTTCTCCCCACCGCTATAGTGACGGGCCGAGGCCTGTCCCTCCCATGCCGTCATGCCCAACGAGCTTGATGGCATCACCGTCCTGAACCAGTGAGTCTTCGCTGGCGATCTTTTTATTGATGGTCACCAGCACTTTCTTCTGGCGAATCAGTTGGAGGAGATGGCGCAACTGAATGCCCTGCCGCTGGATGACTTGGCGAACGGACATGGGAGATGGAACTTCACAGGCAAGGTCCCGTTCGCCGTCGGCTGTTTGCAGCTGACCCATCAAGGAAATAGTGATCATGGTCGGATACTCCTCATCTTCATTCGCAACACCCTCGTGGGAAGCAGGAGCATGAGACCCGTTGACTCCGTGCCGGTCGCCATCGATAATGTTCGGCCATGCCGTCGTTGGATATCCAGAATCCCGGGATGCCGGATTTGCAATTCGTTCTGTTCGTGTCGGCCCTCTGCACGGCTGATCTCACGGCATGCAATGTTGCGCCGGCACTTCGGGCCACCATGTTCGATCGTTGTTGGGCGCTCATCCATACCGAGGGGCCGCCGACTGACCCCAAGGAACGTATACTCGATCTTCGCCAGGGAACGGAGCTGACACTGGAGGCCTGTTTATCGACGATCCGCTCGATGCTGACGGATGCCGGTATCCGGATGATTACGTGGGATCATCCGGTGAGTGAGCCGACTCACGAGAGTACGCCGGCGGCCAAACCGTTGATCGATCGGCTTGGGCAATTGTACCCCGAACCTCCCGAAATCGTCGACCCCTGAAACCATCCACCAGGTTAGTCGAGCGAGGCCGTCGAGGCAAGCTGGAATCATGCGATGGATGGAGTCAGCGCCTGCCTGACGTTTGTCCGAGCGGCCTCGCGCAAGAGCCATAGACAAGGGGACAAAGAGGAGCGTCGTGCGCGTTACCACCACCGATATCCCAGGCGTTGTACTGATTGAACCGGATGTGTTCCGTGATCCACGGGGGCTCTTTCTCGAGGCCGCTCGGACAAACGTCAGGCAGGCGCTGACTCCATCCATCGCATGATTCCAGCTTGCCTCGACGGCCTCGCTCGACTAACCTGG
>JAYTTD010000157.1:0-3834 GCA_043745235.1 Nitrospira sp.
GCGCCCGATTGCGCGGATTGTTGGAAACGGTTCGTGCCACCAAGAAAGAAGTGCCTGCCGGCGAGATGCGGATGCACTCACAGACGGGAGGTACGCTCAGCATGGACGTCGATCTGGTGCCGGTCGAAAATGCCGGATCACCGGTTGCCATCATGGTGCAGCTGAGCGATCTCACCGAAAAGAAGCGCCTCGAAGAGCAATTGATCTGTTCTGAACGCCTCGCCTCACTCAGTCAGTTTGCCTCGATGTTCGCCCACGATATCCGTAATCCGTTGGTGGGGATCAAGAAGACATTGGAGTTGCTCGCACAAGACGAAGGATCGCAGCCGGTCGTGCATCGGCAATGGCGAGAGGATATGCGATTGACGATCGACCTGTTGCTCGGCATGATCAACGATATGCTGGATGTCTATCAAGAAAGCTACTCCGGGCTGCCACTCTTGACGTCGACGGTGTCGGTCAAAGGCCTCGTCGCCGACGTGGTGCAGCTCTTCCGATCCGAAGCCTCCGCGAAGCGAATCACCTTTGAAATCGAGATGCCAGATGACGATGTCGCGATGACAGCCGATCGTCGTCGACTGTTACGGGTGCTCATCAATCTCGTGCACAACGCACTCAAGTTCTCTCCACAGGGAGGAACGATCACTGTGGCGGTTCACGTGGAGGCGCGAGAATGTATGGATGGCGAGTCGCCCGGCCTGTCGTTCTCCCAGGCCGTCATTCAGGTTGTGGACGAAGGACCCGGCATCGCTCCTGAGGATCTTTCTCATTTGTTCGAAATGTTTGGCAGGAGGAAAGATCCCGGAGATATTCGAATGGGACGAGGGCTGGGATTGCACTTTTGCCGCCTCGTGGTGGTGGCCCACCAGGGGAGGATTCGGGCGGAGAATCGTTCTTCCGGCGGCGCGGTTTTTTCTGTCGAACTGCCGCTGAATCAGGAGGCCTATGCCGGCCACACTACTGATTGCCGATGATCAACGGCTCTTTAGGCAAAGCCTTCGGCTGCTCCTCGAACGCGAACCGGACCTGCGAGTCGTCGGAGAAGCGACCGATGGGCACGAGGCGTTCGATCTGGCGATGAAAACCAAACCCGATATGATCCTGATGGACGTGGATATGCCGAGACTCGATGGGGTCACGGCCACGCGCCTGATCAGGGGCTGTCTCCCTGATGTGAAGGTGTTGATGTTGTCGGTCCACGATGAAGATGCGAGAATCGTGGCGGCGGTGCAAGCCGGCGCCTGCGGCTACATTCTGAAGGATGCCGACCATGCCGAGTTTCTTCGCATCATCCGAGCCACCTACCGGGGGGAACGAGTGCATTCCCCCTTCATGCCGGACGGCTTTGCTCGAAACGTGGTCTCCGCACTGCAAGATGCTGGGAGCGGGACCGCCGCCGACGTCGCACTGCTGACCGAGCGTGAGCGGGAGATTCTGGCTTGTGCCGCGTCTGGGCGTGGCAATAAAGGCATCGCCGATCAGTTGTGCATCTCGCTCGATACCGTGAAGACCCACCTCCACCACATTTATCGCAAGCTCGGTGTCACAGGCCGTGTCGAAGCGGTCCTGGTCTACCTCAACAGGAGGTAACTCAGCCCGCATGATTCATGCGGTCCTGGTCTACCTCCTCCCCCCTCACCCGAACGGTGTATGCAAAAACAATCCTTTGGGCGATAGGATTCGTTTGCTAGGCTCGATAGGATAGTCCCACGTGAGAATCAAGATCAAAGGCAGTCAGTAGAAAAGCGAATGTCATCAAAGAAAGGAGGGAAGCGGAGGAATAGATGGCATGCTCGCTCTGTCGGTGTTGACACCTTCGACTGAATCAAGAGAGGAGGCTTCCATGAAAACCATATTCGTAACAATCGTAGCGGTCTTCTGTGCGCTGACCCTGTTCGCTGGGGGGGTCGCAGTGGCTCAATCGACGAATTGGATGGATGAACTCGGCGGCTCGGTAAATTTTTATAAAAACAGGTATCCCACCACCAATGATGTACCAGCCAATTGGGAACCATATCTCAGCGAGCTGAGTCTTATGAAGAAAGCGTCGATACGGGGCAATCCAGAGGCCGTACGGGTCGGAATGGACAAGTGGTTCAAGATGCTCAAGAATCGGGATGGTGGAATCAATCCGAAGGCAGCAGACGAGCTGTTCAGAATAGCGGTGTTGGCGACGCCCTTTGACGAATACAAAATTTCTGTTCCGAAATAAGGAGGGAGGCTCCTAGGGCGGCACGCGGTACCGGGCGAGCAGTGGCTGGCTGTTTGTGAGAATGGAAAAGGCCGACGCTGCCCGCCCGAGGCAGTAGCGTTCTCAGGAGTTCCGTGAAACGTGAGACGTAAAAGGTGAAACGTAGGGCCGTCGAGGACTCTTCCTCAGAAACTTTTCACGTTTGACGATTCACGCCTCACGGATCGTTGTCCGTAATTTTTTAGCACCCTCCGGGGTGCTCTTTTTTGTTCAGACGTGCAGGCCAGCTGCGTTCTGCCACGCATGTCATGATTGACATCTATCGGTTCTGGTGAGGGAGACAGCGTGCATGTCTTGACTTCACCCTAGACCAAACGTACCATCCATTTCCGGGAAGTCTCCTGTCCGCAAACTGGTAGATAGGGGATCGCGTCTCGCAATTTTTTCCACCGTGTGTACGCAGCAGGGTCGACACTATGGTGAGCCGCTTGCGGTGGGCTATCGCATCCCTCCTGGCCTGTGCCATGTCCGGTTGGGCAAGCAGCGAATGTGCTTGGGCGAAGGATCGTCAGCCGGAATCCGGCACTCCCCTCCAAACCATCCTTGAACTCGAGACAACCGCTCGCCTCCTGGCGATTCTGCTCGACTCCGGTCGAAACGTCATCAACGAGCACCAAGTCCTGTTCGATGAACAGGACAAAACCGAAAAAGGTTTTACCCCTGACTTGTTTGAAGGACAATTACTGGATGTGTTTCGCAGTCGCTCTGGTACCGACCTGCGGGATCTCGAGTCGGTACGAATTCCTGTCGGGGCGAAGAAGCTGCTCAAAGAACTGGTATTCGTCAGTAAACAGGTGGTCGCGGAAGCCCAAGCTGAAATGAATCGACCAGGGGGGGGCATTAACGAGTTTATTCCTGCGATCTTCGGCGCACGAGTCGCCACTCGATTTACGGAACGGACACACGTACGGCTGAAGCAGACGGCACTCGCGCCTCGCAATCCCTTGAACGCGCCGGATACTATCGAACGAACGGCGTTAGAGGCGTTTGCCGATCCCTCCTATCCCCTTGAGAAAGTGATTAGCGAAGTCACGACGAAGAGCAGGTCGTTGCGCCTGATGTTTCCGCTCTATGCGACAAGGAAATGCCTGGATTGTCACGGCGACCCCAAAGGGGAACTGGACCGGACTGGCTATCCCCGTGAGGGGCTCAAACTTGGGCACAATGCCGGTGCCATTAGTGTGGTGATCCCGATTCGACCATGAGACGAATAGCATTGCTTCTGTGGGTGATGATCGTCGCCGGCTCCAGTAGCGTCTGGGGGGCCGAGCGTCAGGACGCACCAGCCGGAAAACCGGCTGGGAGCGGAGTCATTGTTCATAGCGACGGGTATATTCTGACGGCGGAGCATGTGATCGCGAATGCGAAACGGATTTTTGTCCTCACCGCCGGAGAATTCCGCGCCCCGGCGACCCTTGTCAGTACCGATTCCGAACACGACCTCGCCTTGCTCAAGATTGAAACGGTCGGGCTGACGGAAGCGCCCATTGGCTATGCCGGCGCCGTTAGACTCGATCAAGAAATCATCACCGTCGGATTTTCGTTCGGCCTCCGGGAAGTGTCCGTGACCCGCGGGCGGATTG
>JAYTTD010000158.1:0-3816 GCA_043745235.1 Nitrospira sp.
TTGGGTCTCCTTCGGTTAGGGGCTGGTGGGTTTGGCGATTCACCAACACCCTACACCTTCGGATGACCCAACGTCATAAGCTGTTTTGGACAAGTGTGAACCGATAGACTTGCTTGCCCAAATTAATTTCGGGTATACAGTCAGGGAACTTTTAGGGCCGAATAGCCCCGCCACTCTCAGCCATCCTGACGAGCCATAGGGGTGACATCGTAGATAGATAGACATCCACTCATCTGGTAAGGAGGATTCGATGAAGAAGGTTTTCAGTGGGTTCGCAATAGCAATGGCCTGGTGTTTGGTTGGAGGGCTGTTATCCACGGAAGCCAATGCTCAAGTTACTCCTCCGGCTGCATCTGCCGCACCGACCACTCCTGATGTCGTGACGTTGAAAGATGGCAGCATCATTTATGGGGAAGTCATCGAAATGGCGGGCGGCGTGTTGCTAATCAAGAACCTCTCTATCCCCGACAGTATGGTGAAGGTGAAGTGGGAAGATGTCGCCAAGCTGGTGGTGAACCATCCCACTCCGTTTTATCTCAAGGAGGGCACGGTGCTCAACGGCACCGCGACAGCTGGACCTGACGGGACACTGAACATTCAGGCCGAACCCCTGAAAGGGACGATGACTGTGCCGATGGGTTCTGTGACCTCCTTGAATCCGGTCATTCAGCCCCCAGTTATCTACTCAGGCAATTTAACCGGTGCCTACTCTCAAACGACCGGGAACAGCCACTTGCGCAATGCCAGCCTGCTTGGAGAGTTCGTCGCGCGGAGCGAACAGCTCCGGCTCTCGCTGAACGGCCGTTACGTCTACGGTGAGAACTCCAATACTTTGGTTGCTCGAAACGCGCGCGGGACGATCAAGCTCGATTTCTTTATTACCAAACGGTTCTACTGGTTCGCCTCTTCCTACTTCGAAAACGATCGCTTCCAAGACCTGAAAATGCGAACCGCGCTCGCAACTGGTCCCGGTTATCAATTCATCGAACGGGGAGACTTTTCCGGCGTCCTCAAAGATATGACCTTCTACTCCGAAGCCGGTGTCGCCTATTTCAACGAAGACTTCCGCACCGCAGACGACAAATCGAGCCTTCGCGCACGCGTATCCATGAAGTGGAACTGGCCATTCTTCGACGATCGCATCACGCTGTACCATTATAACGAAATCTATCCCTCTCTCCAGAATACATCGAACTACTTCCTCACCATGGATAACGGTGTGCGGTTCAAGATTTGGGATGGATTCGCGAGTGGCTTCCAAGTGACCACGCGCTATAACAGCAATCCGGCGATTGGCACCGGGAATACGGACAACCTGTACCTCTGGACCATTGGATACAACTTCGATACGACCAGGAAACGATAGTCCCACAAGAACCAACAATGCCGTGCACCCTAATTCCTCATGAGGAGAAGCTATGCTGAAAGAATTTAAAGACTTTGCCATGAAGGGCAACGTGCTCGACATGGCAATCGGTGTCATTATGGGTGGAGCGTTCGGGAAAATCGTTTCGTCGTTCGTGAGCGATGTGCTGATGCCTCCGATCGGTTTGCTACTGGGTGGCGTCGATTTCTCAAGCCTCTTCCTCAATCTGACAGGCACGGCACAGCCGTCTCTCGCCGCAGCCAAGGCAGCGGGAACTCCCACCATCAATTACGGAGTCTTCCTGCAAGCCACATTTGACTTTATCATCATCGCCTTTGTAATCTTTTTGCTGGTGAAACAAGTCAACCGGCTGAAGAAACCTGCGCCGGTCGCGGCTTCGACGACCAAAGACTGTCCGCAGTGTTTGTCGGCGATCCCAATCAAGGCCACGAAGTGCGCACATTGTACGTCCACCGTCTAAGGTGCACCGAGATTTTCCACAATACGGGAGTGGGAAAACTTACACGATAGATGCCCGTGCGATCAAGAAGGAGAAAATCATCATGCAGGCAATCAAAACCACTATCCTGGTCACAAGCTTGGCTGCTCTGGCAGGCTGTGCGAGCTTGGATAAGAGCCCTATTTGTCCTAAGAGTCACGGCTGGTTGGCTTGGGGTGACGTTCGTTGTGTCGAACCAACGGCTCAAGCCCCCGATGAGCTGGCTGCAGCACAGAAGCAGAATCGCGCCCTCAGCAACCGCGTAAGCGATCTGGAACGGCAGCTCGCCGACCGCGATCGGGAGATTGCCACTCTACGTTCCGGTGCAGGTGATTCCGCCAAGCTGGCCAGTCAGCTCTCGGCAGCAAACAGTGACAAGGACCGAATGTCTGCCTCATTAGCTGCTGCGAACAGCAAGAATAGTAGCCTCGAAGCGCAACTCGCCGCGATGAGCGGCATGACAGCCGAAATGGCTACTCACAAGCAGCGTATCGCGGAATTAGAAGGCCAACTCGCAGATCGCGACAAGGAGCTGGTCGGTCTGCGCGGTGAGTTGTCCGCAGAAATGGCGAAGCTAAAAGAGGCACAGCGCGGGTTGATCCGGGCTCTCCGTCCTCAGATCAACAAGGGCGATATCGCGATCGATTTGAACGATGAGCGATTGCTGATCAACCTGGCTTCCGGTTATCTGTTCGGTTCTGGCCAAGATGAGTTGAAACCGGCGGGAGCCGTTGCCCTGAAGCATGTCGGGGCGGTCTTGAAGGATTACTCAGAGTACAAGGTGGCGGTGGACGGTCATACTGACAACGTGCCAATCACTGGCGCACTGAAGAAGAAGTTCCCTACGAACATGGAACTCTCTGAATCCCGTGCGGCGAATGCAGCAAAGGCGCTGGAAGCAGGCGGCGTCAGCGCTCCGGCGACACATGGCTATGCAGACACCAAGCCGGTTGAACCGAACACGACCCCTGCGGGTCGGGCAAAGAATCGCCGCGTCGAGGTTCGCGTCACGAAGTAGCGCTTCGCGCAGGAGAACAACGACGGGGGCTTCTCCATACCGGAGAAGCCCCCGTTGCCCCGTTCGCTCTCTTCTGCAGCTTACAGATGTTCGCCTCCACTTTAGTAATCGGAAATCCGGCATTCGACCGGGGCACGGAATAAACGCCACGTCGCACGTCGTTCGTGTACATCGATCCAAAGCCTTGGGCGATTTTTCCGATCTTGAACGCCCCCAGTGGAATGCGTCGATATTCACCATCGAGATTGGTATAGCTCCCAGCGCTCGCCTCAAGATGCAGGCAGCGAGCGCGATTTGTACAGTCGGCAGCTTTGTAACAGTCGGCGCAGAGATCGCCGGGCCCCAGGAGCCAGATGCGAGCGAAGGCGCCATCCAGTTCGTCGACGAGTCCTTGCGTAATGGTGGTGAGCACCACCTGAAGATCGAGACACGACGCCATCTGGAGCGTGATCCGCTCTAACGCGTTGCGAGATTGAGAGGAAGGGAGCGAAGAAGAGGAACTGTCCATCGTGTGCTCTCCGAACCGTCTCTCACCAGGCTCGGAGGACGATAAGGACCTTGCAAAAGATTGTCAATTAGCTGAACTGATCCCACGTATCGCACTGTTTGATCGCCCAGAACACCGCTTCTTTGAGTTTCTTCAACGGCACGTTCTCCGGATCGCGCATGGCTTGTAGTGTCTTGTCGAGATCGTAGAGCGGCTGGATCGATCGCTTGTCCGGAATTTTTCCCAAGGCCCAGGCCACTTCCGTGAGCACGGACCAGTCGGTCTTCACATCTTGTAGTTTAGCCAGCAGCGGCAGCACGACGGAAGCGTCCCCATGCAGTCCACCGAGTTGGCCCAATCCCTTGGCTGCTGCGGCTTGCACCTCGAAGTCCGATGACGTATTCATGATCTCAACCAAGAGCGGAATGCCCTCTTTACCGAGATTG
>JAYTTD010000159.1:0-14376 GCA_043745235.1 Nitrospira sp.
CCGCCGCTGGGGTTCTTGTCATTGCGTACTTTCTCAACGATGATGGAGCCTTCCATCCCAGCATTGAATGCAATTTGACGAATCGGCTCTTCGAGCGCACGGCGAATGATGTTGACACCCACCTGCTGCTCAGCGTTGAGCTTGAGCGAGTCCAATGCGCTGATGCAACGGAGATAGGCCGTTCCACCGCCAGGGACGATCCCTTCTTCGACAGCTGCCTTGGTGGCGTGCAATGCGTCTTCGACGCGTGCCTTCTTTTCCTTCATTTCGGTTTCGGTCGCAGCGCCGACGTTGATGACGGCCACACCGCCCACGAGCTTCGCGAGCCGCTCTTGGAGCTTCTCCCGATCGTAGTCGGAGGTCGTCTCGTCGATCTGTGCCTTGATCTGCTTGACGCGGCCTTCGATCTTCTTCGGATCGCCAAAGCCTTCCACGATCGTGGTGTTGTCTTTGTCGACCGTAATGCGCTTGGCGCGACCGAGGTCCGTGAGCTTCACGTTTTCCAGCTTGATGCCGATATCTTCCGAGATCACCTGGCCGCCGGTGAGAATTGAGATATCCTCCAGCATAGCCTTGCGGCGATCGCCGAATCCAGGGGCCTTGATGGCCGTCACGTTGAGCGTGCCGCGGAGCTTGTTCACCACCAGGGTCGCCAAGGCTTCGCCTTCGACGTCTTCTGCAAGGATCACGAGCGGCTTGCCCAATTTGGCAACCTGCTCGAGGACCGGCAGCAAGTCCTTCATGCTGCTGATCTTCTTCTCGGAAATGAGAATAAGCGGGTCTTCCATGACGGCTTCCATCCGCTCGGCGTTGGTGACGAAGTAGGGGGAGATGTAGCCACGGTCGAACTGCATACCTTCGACCACGTCCAACGAGGTGGTCATGGACTTGGCTTCTTCGACCGTGATCACGCCGTCTTTGCCGACTTTCTCCATCGCTTCTGCAATGAGGTCGCCGATGGTCTTGTCGTTGTTGGCCGAGATCGTTCCGACTTGTGAAATCTCGGTCTTGTTCTGGCAGGGCTTGCTGAGCTTCTTCAGCTCAGTGATCACCACTTCGACGGCCTTGTTGATTCCACGCTGGATTTCCATCGGGTTCGCGCCGGCGGTGATGTTCTTCACGCCTTCACGATAGATGGCTTGGGCGAGTACCGTTGCGGTCGTGGTTCCGTCGCCTGCCGTGTCGCTGGTCTTGCTGGCGACTTCGCGCACGAGCTGAGCGCCCATGTTCTCATACGGGTTCTTGAGCTCGACTTCTTTGGCCACGGTCACGCCGTCCTTGGTGATCGTCGGAGCGCCGAACTTCTTGTCGAGAATCGCGTTGCGGCCCTTGGGACCGAGTGTTGCCTTCACGGCGTCGGCGAGCTGGTTCACCCCTCTGAGGATGGACGCGCGCGCGGCGTCACCGTACATAAGTTGCTTTGCCATAGTCGTTCTCCCTTTATTGTCGTCGTAGTGTGTGTAGGTATGATGATTAGCTGGTGAAGACGCCGAGGATGTCTTCTTCCTTGAGGATCAAGCATTCTTCGTCTTCGATCCGGAGCTTGCTGCCGGAATATTTGTCGAACAGAACCTGATCGCCGACTTTCACATGCTCAACCTTTTTGCCGATGGCTTGGACGATGCCTCGTTGCGGCTTCTCTTTCGCGCTGTCCGGCACGTAAATCCCGCCGGAGGTTCGATCCATTTCCTCGGTGTAGGTGACGAATACCCGGTCACCCAGAGGCTGGAACCCCTTGGCTAAGTCCTTCTTCTCTGTCTTCTCCTTGGCTGCAGTGCTCATAACAAGACCCTCCTCGTGAAGTTAACCCCGTGAATATCGACGATGTAGAACAGGTTCGAACTCGATGGTGTAACCGTGGTACTCCAGAACGAGCAGAAGTCCTGATCCGCTGGCCACAGGGGTAGAGATAGCCCCGTGTTCGACCAAGTCAAGGGGGAGAAATGAGGAAATTTTCACGCTTTCAAAACAGAGCGCACGAGGGGGCATAATCAAGCGAGAAATAAATCTCCCAGACATCCTTTCAACGGAGATTAGGCAACGTCAGTGACGCAAGTGGTCGAAATCCTTGATGTCTTTTTTAATATACTCGCGCAAGCGCTTGATGATGCGGGCTTCCAGTTGCCTGGTCCGCTCTTTGGTGACGGAGTATTTGCTGCCGAGGTCATCCAGGGTGAGAGGGGTTTCCGAGAGAATCCTATTTCGTAAGATATCTTCGTCGCGCTCGTCGAGCGTCTTGGCGAATTCGGCGAGCTTGGCACGGAAAAGTGTCTGTAATTGAGTGTGTGCCAGCTGCTCGTCCGCCGGAATCTGCTGGGAGGGGAGTACATCCAGGAGACTGCCTTCCTGGTCCTCGCCAATCGGCTGATCCAGCGAGAGCTCCCAGTTGCCCAGCCGCTGTCCCATCTCAATGATGTCCCGCTCCCGCACGTTCAAGCGGTCGGCGAGCAACTTCGTGTCTGGAGCGAACCCCTCCCGTTCAAGCTTGGCCTTCTCCTTTTTAAGGTTGTAGAACAGCTTTCGTTGATCTTGGGTTGTCCCAATCTTGACCAGGCGATAGTTATTCAGCAAATAGCGAAGGATATAGGCCCGAGACCACCAGGCGGCATAGGCGTAAAAACGCACATTCTTCGACGGGTCGAACTTCTTGATGGCATGCATCAATCCGACGTTGCCTTCTTGAATGAGGTCCATGTGGTCGGCGCCGGTATGGAGATATTCGGCGGCAATCGAGATGGACACGCGCAGGTTGGCCATGATGAGCTTCACGGCGGCGTCACGGTCCCCGTGTGTGCGATATTCATGGAATAGGCGCAGTTCTTCTTCTTTAGAGAGATAGGGATAGCGCCGGACTTCGGCCAGATATTGCTGGAGCGCCGTAACGGGCACCACGGCTGTGACGTCGGTGGCGTGATGATCTTCCGGGGCTACGCGGTGAGAGGCTTCGGGAGGTGGACTGATCTCGGCGATCTCCTCTTCGGACGGGTCTAAGACCTCCGGTTCGATCGGTTCTTCATCAAGATCCTTGTTGTGCGGGCTCATGACGGTCGAGATTATCATAAGAACCTCTCGCCTGGGTGCTGAAAAAGTCCGCTGGCGTCACGCAACGTGGCGCGAGACACGCGAGACATGCGAGACTGGCGGGACGGGTTGATCTGGTTCATCTGGTTTGTTTCGTTCATCTAGTTGGTCTTGTTCAACCAAACAAACGAGACAAACCAAATAACGGCCTTCACACGCGTGCGGACTGTTTCAGCATCCTGTGGAATGGGAGAATGTGATGACGGATATGTTCCTCGCCCTGACACGCGGGCATTGGCCGAGCGTGATTGGCGCATGGCTCCATCTCACCGTGAGTTTCATGGTGTGGTTGCTGATGGGTGCGCTGAGCTTAACCCTCGCGCAGGACTTCCATCTCAGTCAGACCGATACGGCTCTCGTGGTATCGCTTCCGCTGCTGAGCGGCGCGTTGCTTCGCATCGTTGCGGGGTGGAGCAGCGATTGGTATGGGGCGAAACCAACGGGTGTACTCATTCTGGCGGGCGAGTTGGCAGTCGTTGTCTGGGGGTGGTTGGGCGTCCATAGTTATGTCGAGTTGCTGCTCGTTGCCGTCTTACTCGGTATCGGTGGAGCGAGCTTCGCGGTGACCTTGCCGCTGGCAGGCCGCACCTATCCATCTGCCCATCAGGGGTTGGTGTTGGGAGTTGTCGCGTCGGGCAATATCGGCACTGTGCTGATTCTCTTTGTTGCGCCACGCATTGCGGCCCTAGGTGGATGGCACGACGTGTTTGGATGGATGATTCTGCCGATTGCCCTTGCCCTGGCGGTCTTTGTGCTCCTTGTGCGTGACGATCGACAGAGCCGACGAGCCGAACGCGATGCGCAGTGGTGGCACAACGTGGCGGTGATGGTTCGACATCCGAAAGCCTATTGGCTCTGCGGACTCTATGCCGTCACGTTCGGTGGGTTCATCGGATTCTGCAGCATTCTTCCGCTCTTCTTTCACGAGCAGTACCACGTGAACGCGATCGTCGCCGGCTCGATTGTCGCCTTGTGTGGATTGGTGGGTAGTCTCATCCGTCCGTTTGGGGGTTACGCGGCCGACCGGATAGGCGGTCTGCGCACACTCATGCTGTCATTGCCTCTTATCGTGGGGATCATCGCGGTGCTTGGCGAAGTGACCGGCGTCACCGTTGCGGTTGTGCTGATGGTGGTGGCGGTGGGGGTCATGGGGATCGGCAACGGCGTCATTTTACAGTTGGCCTCCGAGTGGTTTCCTAAACAGATTGGCCTCGCCTCGGGTATCGTGGGGGCAGCCGGTGGGATCGGCGGCTTTCTGTTGCCCCTCTGGCTGGGGACGCTGAAAGAGGTGACCGGTTCCTATCGGACCGGATTATGGGTGTTTGCTGTGGCGACGGGCATTGCCTGGAGCACGGTGCTGCTGGCAGAACGACGGGCGCGTCGAATCATCAATCCCATCGATGCGCGGGGCCGTTTTTCCCGTTGACCGTCAGGGGGCAAAAAAAACGATGTTACATCTTCAACGGTAAATGATAAATTAGCCGTCCATTGAACGTTCACCATTAACCATTCAACATGGGAACTATGTCTAGCCCCTTTCACAGTATCGAAGACGCCATCAAGGACATCAAGAAGGGGAAATTCATCATTCTCGTCGATGACGAAGATCGCGAGAATGAAGGTGACCTCGTCATGGCGGCTCAACATGTGACGCCCCAGGCCGTTAATTTTATGGCCCACTATGCCCGTGGGTTGATCTGTCTCGCCCTGACGCCCCAACGAGTGGAAGAGCTTCATCTGCCGCAGCAAGCGGTGGAAAACACTGCCACCTTTGGCACGGCCTTCACGGTGTCCATCGATGCGCGGCACGACATTACGACGGGTATCTCAGCGGCGGATCGGGCTACGACGATTCATGTGGCGATCGATCCGAAGTCCAAGCCCAGCGACCTGGCGCGCCCCGGCCATATTTTCCCCTTGAAGGCGCAGCACGGCGGCGTGTTGAAGCGCGCGGGGCAGACCGAAGGCTCCGTCGATCTGGCGCGGTTAGCCGGGCTCACGCCCGCGGGCGTGATCTGCGAAATCATGAACCAGGATGGCACCATGGCGCGCGTGCCTGAGCTGACAAAGTTCGCCAAAATTCGCAAGATCAAGATGGTTACGATCAAGGCGCTCATCGAATACCGCATGCAGCGCGAGACCTTTGTGCGGCGGATGGCCAGTGCGCGGTTGCCGACGATGTTCGGCGATTTTGAGGCCGTGGCGTTCGAAAACGAAATCGACGGCATCACGCACATTGCCCTGGTGAAAGGGCGCGTAGAGGGCGGCGATCCCACCCTGGTGCGGGTGCATTCGGGCTGTTTGACTGCCGACGCACTGGGATCGTTGCGGTGCGATTGTCGAGACCAGCTCCATAAGGCGATGGAGGTGATTCAGAAAGAAGGGCGCGGGGTCCTGCTCTATCTCAATCAAGAAGGGCGCGGCATCGGGCTGCTCAACAAAATCAGGGCCTATGGGTTGCAAGATCAGGGGAGCGATACCGTCGAGGCGAATTTGCAGTTGGGGTTTAAGGCGGACCTGCGCGATTACGGAGTAGGGGCGCAGATTCTCGTCAGTCTCGGGCTACACCAGATCAAGCTCATCACGAACAACCCACGCAAAATCGTCGGCATTGAGGGGTACGGATTGAAAGTGGTGGAGCGTGTGTCGATCGAGATTCAGCCGCATGCGGCGAATGTGAAGTACTTGCGCACGAAGAAGAATAAGATGGGGCACATACTTAAAAAGGTGTGAGAAGGGCCGGTTGGGTCGGTCTCTTGCTCGCGCAACGCGCGGCCTCAGAAGGGTGAGCAGGGAGCGGCCAGACCATCCTTCTTGCTCGCAGAACGCGCACGATAAGACGTGCTCGTTCGATGCGCGCAGTAAAGGATGATCTGGCCACTCCCTTGCGTGAATGTGCGATGTGAGTGGCAGATGAATCTTGGTGCATTCAGGGTGGGAGAGAAGGTGCGGGCATTTGAGACTATCCCAACCGCCCTCTGGAATTGAGAGATGTGACTGAGAGCAAAATGGCAGGAGGCAATAGATTGGCAGGGCCTATACCGTTATGGATGAGAAACCAAGAAATTTTATTGGTCAAACAGTGCGGCGTTTGTTCTTGGTAGCGTTCCTATGGTTGGTCGGTGGATGTTCGACAGGGCTAGTTTTTGGACTGATAGTTTCTGGCGGTTCGCATGTAGCCGGTCTGTACACATTCATGGGAATTATTCTGGGCATCTGCGGTGGAATATTTGCAGTAGTGTACGTGGAGAACTTGATAAATCAGAAGCGACTTCTCTCAGTAAAGTCAGCAGCATACATCGGGGCTTTTGCTACGATTCCGTTGGATGCCATGGTCATTTGGAAGATACTGACGGGAAAACAGCTGGATGGCGCAGCACTGGCTAACGGTGTGCTCTTGATTCTGAGTCTGTTATTTGTAGGTGTTTGTGTAAGTCTCTGTGTTCGGCTTGTTATCAACCGGGGCTTAAGCGAATCGATTGGATTTCGGCAAGCATGAAGCTCCGTAAAGGTTCACACGATGCGACGGGATTGCGGTTTGGGATTGTCGTCGCGAAGTTCAACAAGTTTGTCACGAGTAAGTTGCTGAGTGCGTGCGTCGAAGAACTGACGAAACATGGGGTCAAGGCCGACGACATCGAGGTGGTGCGGGTGCCTGGGGCGTTCGAGCTTCCCTTGGTGGCGCGGACGATGGCGAAGTCGAACCAGTTCAATGCGATGATTTGTCTCGGCGCGGTCATTCGGGGGGACACGCCACATTTCGATTACATCAGCGCGGAAGTCAGTCGCGGGATTGGGCAGGCGGCGCTGGATGCCGACGTGCCGATCATTTTTGGTGTGCTGACGACGCACACCGTCGCGCAGGCGATCGAGCGGGCTGGGTCGGCCAAGTTCAATCGTGGTGGAGACGCGGCTCGGTCTGCGATCGAAATGGCGACGGTCATGCGTTTATTACGGGTCGATGAGGAAACTCTGCCGAGCGTGGCAGTCTCGGGAGTCCATGGAGCCAAAAAGCGGGCGCCGCGAAAGCGCCAGAAGTAGCATGGGATCACGCCATCAAGCTCGGGAGCGCGCGCTCCAGATTCTGTTTCAGTACGATATCCATGGCAGGCCGGGCCTATGGCTGGATGTGTTCTGGAAAGAGAATGAGGCCACGGATGAGGTGAAGGCCTTTGCTGAACGACTCGTAGCCGGGGTGTTGGAGAAGAAGAAAGAGGTGGATGCCCTCATCGGAAAATACGCCACCAATTGGAAAATCAGTCGCATGCCGATTGTGGATCGCAGTATCCTGCGCGCCGGTGTCTATGAGCTGTTATGGATGGATGACGTGCCAGCCAAAGTCACGGTGAACGAAGCCATCGAATTGGCGAAGAGTTTCGGCGACGATGATGCATCGAAATTCGTCAATGGGATTTTGGATAAGGTGTTGTCGGCGGAGCCTCTGTTGGCGGAGAAACGAAAAGAGGCGTTAGGGGTAAGGGGTAAGGGGTAAAGCCATGGTTTCTTCATGCTCAGCACTCAGTCCTCAGCACTCAGGACTTGTATGATCGACCGATATACCCGTCCCAAGATGAAAGCCATCTGGGAATTGAAGCGTAAGTACGAGATCTGGCTCGCAGTCGAGCTGGCCGCCTGCGCGGCGTTCGAACGAGCCGGGCAGATTCCGCGCGGCACCTCGGCTCGTATTGGAAAGAAGGCGACGATCGATGTGAAGCGGATCGCCAGGATCGAGAAGGTGACCAAGCACGATGTGATCGCCTTTCTCGAATCGCTCATGGAATCGGTCGGCCCTGAGCATCGGTTCCTCCATATGGGACTGACCTCGTCGGATATTGTGGATACGTCCTTGGCCGTGCAGATGACCGAGGCGCTCGATCTCATTCTCGATGGTCTTGACGAGCTGATCGCGGTCTTGAAGCGCCAGGCGCTGAAGTACAAGAACCAGGTAATGGTTGGCCGCTCGCACGGCATTCATGGCGAACCGATTTCGTTCGGCTTCAAGCTGGCCATTTGGTATGAAGAAGCCTGCCGGCACCGAGAGCGGCTGACGCACGTTCGGCGGGAGATTGCGGTCGGTAAGCTTTCCGGTGCGATGGGCACGTTCGCGCATCAAGGGCCTGAAGTGGAAGCGTACGTCTGTGCCAAGCTGGGGCTCACGCCGGACCCTGTCTCCAATCAAATCGTGCAGCGCGACCGTCATGCGGCCTATGCCTCGGCGTTGGCGCTATTGGCTGCCAGCATCGAAAAGTTCGCGACCGAGATTCGCCATCTGCAACGGACCGAGGTGCTCGAAGCGGAAGAGTATTTTTCAGAGGGACAGAAAGGATCTTCGGCGATGCCGCACAAGCGGAATCCGATCGCCTCTGAGAATCTCTGCGGACTGGCGCGCGTGGTGCGGAGCAATAGCCTCGCGGCGATGGAGAACGTCGCGCTGTGGCATGAGCGCGACATCAGCCATTCGTCTGTCGAGCGCGTGATCATGCCGGACAGCACCATCCTGATCGATTATATGCTGGCGAGGATCACCGACGTCATCAAGCATCTGGTGGTCTACCCCGCCAATATGAAACGCAACCTCGATCTCACCGGGGGACTGGTCTACTCGCAACGGTTGCTGCTGCGGCTTATCGAGAAGGGCGCGCAGCGCAAGGAATCGTATGAAGCAGTCCAGCGCAATGCCATGGCCTCCTGGAAAGGCGCGGGTGGGTTACAGGAGTTAGTCGGTAAAGATCCCTTCGTGGCAAAACATCTCACACCCACGGAGATTCGGACCTGTTTCGATCCGAAATATTATTTGCGCCATATCGACAAAATTTTCCGGCGGGTATTCGGATCGGGGGCGCGTAAGCCGGTGAAGAGAAGGAAACGATGACACTCTCCGTCTCTATTTTTATGCGTCTTGTCGTGTTGGTGATTGTCGGTCTGGTGATGGTATCGGCTGTCGAGGCAGCCGATCGCGACAAGCTTCTGAAGGATCCTGGCATCTATGGCACCTTTGCCGCCTTCCGTCTTGATGCGGACTGGGCGAAACAAGATCAAGCGGCGCGCATTGCACAATTGACTGTTCTGAAGGGAGTGGTCGAGCAGCATCGAGAGAAACTGGCGATCGATGTCTATCTTCTCCGGGGACTTTCCGATCGCGCTGATGTGCTGTTTCGCATTCACGCGACCGAGTTGCGAGAGACCCAACAGTTTCTCCTGGATCTTCAGAGCAGTCTCTTCGGCAAGCACCTGACCGACAGCACGATCTTTTCCGGCCTGACGAAGAAGGCCAATTATGTGCCAGGCATGCCGGACAATCTCAAGGCAGAGCTGAATACTCCCAGCGAGCCAGGTCCCAAGCCCTATGTGATCGTGATCCCCATCCGGAAGGATGCGGACTGGTGGTCCCTGTCGCAAGAGCAGCGTGCGGCGATGATGCAGGAACATACCGAAGCGTCGTTGCCCTACCATAAGACAGTCAAGCGGAAGCTGTACCATTCGACCGGCCTCGACGATCTGGACTTCATTACCTATTTTGAAACGTCACGGTTGGAAGACTTTCAGAGCTTGATTCTGGCCTTGGAGAAGGTGAAAGAGTTCCGGCATAACCGGCGGTTCGGTCATCCGACCTTGCTGGGGACGGTCAGATCGCTGGACGAAATCATCGAAGTGTTGGCGCAGTAGCTATGATCGTGGTTTGAGGACTCAGTATGGTAACAGGCACACTACTCTACGAAGGTAAGGCCAAGAAAGTCTTTGCGACCGACAAGCCCGATCAGGTCGTCCAATACTTTAAGGACGATGCGACGGCGTTCAACGCGCAGAAGCGCGGGACCATCGTCGAGAAAGGCATCGTCAATAACAAAGTATCCGAACGGCTCTTTCGATTGCTGGAACAGGCCGGTGTGCCGACGCATTTTATCGAACGCCTCAGTGACCGGGAATTGCTCACGAAGAAGGTGACGATCGTGCCGGTCGAAGTCGTGGTCCGCAACATCGTGGCAGGCAGTTTGGCAAAGCGGCTGGGATTGAAAGAGGGTGATCCCATCGAGCCGGCCATCGTGGAGTGGTACTACAAGAACGATGGGCTGGGCGATCCGCTCATTGCCGATGAGCACATTCGACTGCTCAAGTTGGCGATACCGGATCAACTGGTGGAAATGAAGCGGTTGGCACTGCAAGTCAATACGGTTCTCCGTCCGTTCTTCCGCGAGCGACAGATGATCCTTGTCGATTTCAAATTGGAGTTTGGGATGTACAACGGCACGCTGATCCTGGCCGATGAGATCTCGCCTGACACCTGTCGCTTTTGGGATCAGACGACGAAAGAGTCGATGGATAAGGATCGGTTTCGGAAGGATTTGGGGAAGATTGAAGAGGCGTATCGGGAAGTTCTGAAAAGAGTGTGCGGATGAGGGGATGAAGGGGCCGGTCTCTTTGCTCGCAGAACGCGCACGATGACACGGTGCTCGTTCGATGCGCGCAGTCGAGACCAACCCCTTCATCCCCTCCAGGATTTCCAAATCCTTCCTTTTAGGGAGGGAGAGGATGTGAAGAGGGGAAGGGGAGAATCGTGAAGGGGTTTGCGCCGTTGTATGTAAAATATGGGTCGATAGTGGCCATTTTGATAGTCCTGGCGGCGGTCGGTGCATTGGCCTATCGGTTGGGGGACTCACCCTGGCGTTGGCCGCTTGGGGCGGTTATTTTGGCTGGGTTCGGGACGATCGCGGGGATTTTCTGGATCAGGAGATATGTGGACAGACTGACCAAAGCATCTGAGCAGGGGAGTCAAAAGTGAAGGCGAAAATTCATGTCACCTTGAAGCAAGGAATCTTGGACCCACAAGGGAAGGCGATTGAGCATGCGCTCGATTCGCTGGGGTTCAAGAATGCGGGCAATGTGAGAGTCGGGAAGTACATGGAACTGGACGTGAATGAAACAGACAAGGCCAAGGCTGAGGCCCAGGTGAAGCAGATGTGTGAAAAGCTATTGGCCAACACCATTGTCGAAGAATATCGGTATGAGTTGCAGTGAGATGGCGAGACGGCAGGACGTGGTTTCGTGCTCGCCCAACGCGCGGTCGCAGACGACCCTCGTTGGATGCGCGCAGTAAAACCAAATCCTGCCATCTCGCTGCAACGGTGTGGGGGTGGGTGAAATGAAGATCGGCGTGGTTGTTTTCCCCGGATCAAATTGCGATCACGACTGTCAGCATATTTTCAAAGATGTGCTGGGGCAGTATGTGGAAATGATCTGGCACAAGGAGACCTTGCTTGCTGGGCTGGATGCGATTGTCCTGCCCGGTGGGTTTTCTTACGGCGACTATTTGCGAACTGGCGCCATCGCGCGGTTCTCGCCGGTGATGGGGGCGGTGAAGGAGTTTGCGAAGAAGGGTGGGATGGTGCTCGGCATCTGCAACGGGTTTCAGATTTTGCTCGAGGCAGGGTTGCTGCCAGGGGCCATGCTCAGGAACAAGTCGCTGCATTTCATCTGCAAGGATGTGTCGGTGAAGGTTGAAAATGCAGCCACGGCATTCACGGGCGCCTGCCAGTCCGGTCAGGTGCTCAAGATTCCGATCGCCCATGCGGATGGGAACTACTACACGGATCCGGTCACGCTCGCTGCGCTGCAGGCCAACGCTCAGATCGTGTTGCGCTATTGCACGCCGGAGGGCAAGGTGACGCCGGAAGCGAATCTAAACGGCTCGCTCGACAACATTGCTGGGATCATCAATGCCGAAGGCAATGTGCTCGGCATGATGCCGCATCCGGAACGCTGTGCGGAAGAGGTGTTGGGCAATGAGGATGGCCGATTGATTTTTCTGTCGATGCTGGAATCGCTGAAGGGGAATAAGAAGCAACTGAAGATGGTGGGGACTGGGTGAGGGCATGGCCAACCGCTTATGTGCCTTCGCAGTTACCCTTTCGGAGTTCGCCAGGAAGTGGGGCGGAGCCATGCTGCCTTTCGCTACAGGCCTCTCGGAGCGACCCTTTCGAACTCTGCCCGGCGGAAGCCTTCGGAAATTCCCTCGAAGACTCGGTCAGTTTTCGCTTTCCTCCCAGGCAGAGGCTCGATGGGTCCCCGCTCCTACGGCCACTTCCGCTCACGGCAGGATGGCTCCAGATCCAAGGATTCAGAGTGTCTCTTTGCAGGTCTCAGCTCTTCCATAAATAAGGGGTAACGGAGGAGGCTCGGAGATGACAAGTTGGCAATTCTGTATTGTGGGAATTGCAGGCGCATCCACGTTGCTACTATTTTTTTGGCTCCTGTTTTGGAGAAAGGAAAAGTTTGACCCGGCGTTGTTAGGGCTTCTGACCTTGAGCTACCTTCTGATAGGTATTTCGCTTTTGCAGCCGGAGAGTATTAAATACGCAGGTTTAGAAATCAGTGCACTGACGAAAGATGCTAAAGAGGCTAATGAGAAGGCCAAGGAATCGGTCAAGCTAGCCTTGGAAACTACCGCGATGCTTACTTGGAATGCCGGGCGGTTTGACGCAGGTGGAAAGCGAAATGAGGAGATCGCGACCAATCTTCTTAGAGAGCTTTACGGTGATAAAGCGCTGGATTATCGTTATGCTCTTCAAAGGCAGGGCATTTTTTTAACTCCAAAAGCGGAGCTTGAAAAAATTCCGGAAAAGCCGTTTCCTCTCGATATTCAGTCCCCGCTTTATAATCGATATCTAAAAACTATGAAAGCCGATACTAACTAACAGATGAGATGCGCATCTGTGACATGTAACCGAAGAAACTATGTTGGAATCATTTGCTGGGGGCGCCGGTGAGTTGTAGACGATAGGGGCAACTAATTCATGCAAGCAGTTGTAATTACCAAAGACCTCATTGCGCAGCATAATCTGACGGACGAGGAATATGGAAAAATCGTCGAGATTTCGAAATGCGAGCTAAATCTGATGTAGAGGCTACGATGATTCCAATTGAGTTTGACGCGATCATTTTCCAGGAAGGTAAGAGTTTCGTGGCTCATTGTCCCGAGCTGGATATTTCCAGTTGTGGGCATAATGTAGATGAGGCAAGGGGAGGTCTGAAAACGGCCGTACGCTTGTTCGTCGAGGAAGCTGAAAAGCTCGGCACGTTGGACGATATTCTGAAAGAGGCTGGGTACCAACGAGGGACTGACGGCAAGTGGAAGTCGCCGCGCATTGTTGCCACTGAAGTAATGTCACTCTCGGCGTAGAGCGCAGTGGGAGGGGAGACCTTGGCTATGGAAATCTTTCCTGGTATTTCAATGGACCCCGGTATCAGGTTTGGGAAGCCCTGTCTTACGGGGACGCGTATTGATGTGGCGACTGTGGTGGGAGCGCTGGCTGCCGGGGAAAATGTCGAAGCGGTACAGGACGCTTATGCCATTACCCGCGAGCAGATTCTGGCAGCGCTTCGTTATGCCGCGTACGTTGCCGAGCATGTGCCGCCAGCGATTAAGCAGGCTTCTTGAAGATCCTGTTGGATGAAAACTTTCCGTTGCCGCTCTTTCATCGGCTGCGAGCGACGGGATACGATGTTGAGAGGGGGCTCCGGAAATTCGGACAGTGTGCTAAGTGGTAGCCTTGCTTCACCGAAGCCACCAGCGAGTGGCGAACCAGAGGAGCACGGCGATGAAGAGAACGAGACGCAATCACGGGGCGGCATTCAAGGCCCAGGTGGCCTTGGCTGCATGCAAGGGCGACAAGACGCTGGCGGAGTTAGCAGAGCAATTTGGTGTGCATCCCACCCAGATCACAGAATGGAAGCGGCATTTGCTGGAGCGGGTCGCCGACGTATTTGGCGGCACGGCTCACAAGCCAGACGCGCCGGATCTCAAGATCCTCCATGCCAAGATTGGGCAGCTGGCATTGGAGAATGATTTTTTAGAAGGGGCGCTCACCAAGGCGGGATTGCTGAGCGCAAAGCGATGATCAACCGAACCCACGCCCTGCCAGTGGTGCGGCAATGCCAGCTCCTGGCGCTCTCGCGGTCGACCGCGTACTACCAGCCGACTCCGGTGTCGGCCGTGGATCTGGCACTGATGCGTCGGATCGACGAACTCCATCTGGACCATCCGTTTGCCGGAGCCCGGATGCTGCGCGATCTGCTCAGGCGAGAAGGCCATTCGATTGGGCGGAGGCACGTGTCCACCCTGATGACGCGCATGGGTATTGAGGCGGTCTATCGTAAGCCGCACACCAGCCAGCGGCATCCCGCCCACAAGGTCTATCCCTATCTCCTGCGCCAACTGGAGATCACACGCCCGAATCACGTCTGGGCGGCGGACATCACCTACATCCCGATGCAGCGCGGCTTCGTGTATTTGTTCGC
>JAYTTD010000160.1:0-3797 GCA_043745235.1 Nitrospira sp.
GACTTTTCGTAAAAGGATCCTGAGGGTCGTGGTGCTGATTGTACAGAAATATGGAGGGACGTCCGTAGGTACGATCGAGCGAATCCACGGTGTAGCCGACCGCGTCGGGAAGGCTCATAAGGACGGCCATCGCGTCGTGGTTGTGCTGTCTGCGATGAGCGGGGAAACGGATCGGTTGCTTCGGCTGGCGCATGAGGTCACGCCGCTGCCGGACGATCGCGAACTTGATATGCTCCTGTCGACTGGAGAGCGGGTCACCATTGCCTTGTTGGCAATGGCCTTGCGAGCTAGGGGTTTGGATGCTCAATCGTTTACGGGGCGTCAAGTCGGGATCATGACAGACAGCGCCCACACGAAAGCGCGCATTACCCGGGTGAGTGCCGATCGAATCCGCGAGGCCCTGCGTAATGGTGTCATTCCAGTGGTCGCCGGGTTTCAAGGGATTAATGAGCAGTCAGATGTCACGACGTTGGGGCGGGGAGGCTCCGATCTCACAGCCGTCGCATTGGCGGCGGCGCTGAAGGCCGATCGGTGCATCATCTTTACCGACGTCGACGGCGTCTATACGTCGGACCCTAATATTGTGCCCGCGGCTCGACGAATCGATAAGATTTCCTATGAGGAAATGCTGGAAATGGCTAGTCTGGGCGCCAAAGTGCTGCAGAGCCGCTCCGTCGAATTTGCTGCGAAGTTCAATGTGCCAGTGGAAGTGAACTCCAGCTTCAAAGAAGGAAAGGGGACGCTCGTGACACGTGAAGATGAGGATATGGAAGCGGTCGCGGTGTCGGGAGTGACCGGTGATCGGAATCAGGCCAAGATTACGATTGTGGGCGTGCCAGACAAACCAGGGATTGCATCCAAACTCTTCGGGCCGGTGGCCAAGGCCAACATCAATGTCGATATGATCATACAGAATATGAGCCAGTCGGGCATGACGGATATTTCCTTTACGATTCCACGGGTGGACATCAAAAAAGCCCTGCCGTTGATTCAGGACGTGGCGAACGGTATTGAGGCCAAATCGGTTGCCGTGACTGAGGCGATCGCGAAGGTCTCGCTAGTCGGCGTCGGGATGCGCTCCCATTCAGGAGTCGCCGCCAAGATGTTCGAAGTCTTGTCGCAAGAAGGCGTGAACATTCTCATGATCAGCACGTCGGAGATCAAGATCTCCTGTGTCATCGATGAAAAGTATGTTGAACTTGCGATGCGTTCGCTCCATTCCGCATTCGGCCTGGATCAGTCGCCGGCAGGGGACCGAATTGCGAAGTAGTTGATTCTAGCGAAATGAGCCTCGACAGGTTTGTCCCGCTCCTGGTATCGTGCCCCCTATGGCTCGAACATCTTCACCACTACGATCCTCGCAAGCCAAGTCGGTCGGCTCCACGTCGTCCGGTGCAGCTCCGTCTGCCGCTCGGCCAGCAACGCTAGAGATTTATGACACGACCTTACGGGACGGAGCCCAAGCTGAAGATGTAACTTTTTCGGCCGAAGACAAGGTTCGGGTCGCCCAACAGTTGGATGGTCTGGGCGTCCAATTCATCGAAGGCGGATGGCCAGGAGCGAATCCCAAAGACATCGAGTTCTTTCGGATGATCAAGACCGTTCCGTTGCAGACAGCGACGGTGGTGGCGTTCGGATCGACGAGAAAATCGAGCAACGCCGTGCAGAAGGATCCGAATATTCGGGCGTTGCTGGAGGCAGAGACGACGATCATCACGCTGTTCGGAAAAACCTGGTCGCTGCACGTTACCGATGCACTAGGTATTTCACTTGTGAAGAATCTCGAACTCATCAGCGATTCCGTGGCCCATCTCCGCTCGAAAGGCCGGAGGGTGTTTTACGATGCCGAGCATTTCTTTGACGGATACAAGACGAATCCGGACTACGCGCTGGAGACCATTCGTCATGCCGTTGCAGCTGGGGCCGAGCGGGTGATTCTCTGCGACACCAACGGCGGGTCGATGCCCTGGGAAATCAAAGAAATTTGCCAGATTGTTCGGCGAGAGTGCGCGGTGCCATTGGGGATTCACGCTCACAATGATTGCGAAATGGCCGTCGCGAATTCGCTGGTGGCGATCGAAACCGGTGTGGTGCAAGTACAGGGGACGATTAACGGGATCGGCGAGCGGTGCGGTAATGCCAACCTCTGCTCGATTATTCCCAATCTTGAACTGAAAATGAAACGTCCGGTGTTGAGAGAACGTTTGAGCCATCTCAAACGGGTTTCTGGGTTTGTCGCCGAGATTGCGAACCTCATGCCCAATAAGCACCAGCCCTATGTGGGAGATTCGGCGTTCGCCCATAAGGGCGGGGTTCATATTCATGCGGTGCTCAAGAACCCCGCGACCTATGAGCATGTGATCCCGGGGTTGGTCGGTAACCGCCAGCGTGTGCTGGTATCGGACGCAGCAGGTCGGAGCGGGTTGCTGGAGAAGATTGAGGCCTATGGAATCAAATTGGATAAGAGCCATGCCAAGTTGCAGGAGTTGATCGGTGTGTTGAAGGAGCGCGAAAGTGAAGGCTACCAATTTGAGGCAGCGGAAGGCTCCTTCGAGTTGCTCATGCGGAAAGCCATGGGAACACATAGGCCGGCATTCCAACTCTTGGGGTTTCGAGTGATTGTCGAGAAAAGACAAGACCACGGCGCCTCGTCGTCCGAGGCCACCGTAATGGTCAAGGTCGGCGGTGTGGTGGAGCATGCAGCAGCAGTTGGAGCCGGTCCGGTGAATGCGCTCGATCATGCATTGCGGAAGGCGTTGGAAAAGTTCTATCCCCAGCTCCGGGAAGTCAAACTGCTCGACTACAAAGTACGTGTGCTGTCGGCCAATCATGGGACAGAATCCAAGGTCCGGGTGTTGATCGAATCAGGCGACCATAAGGATAAATGGGGCACCGTCGGCGTGTCTGAGAACATTATGGAGGCGAGCTGGCAAGCCTTGGCAGACAGTATCGAGTACAAGTTACTGACCAGAGACGAATGAGCGGGGATTCTTATTCGTCATCTTTCTTCTTGACAGGCCTTATAACCTCACGTAAATTATAGCGAAACTGTTGATCGCTCGTTGTGAGTTCATCGGCGAATATTCGAGACGTTTGCGCAAGTGTCGGAGGGAATGCATGCGAAAGGCAGATATCGCGAACGAAATTTACAAGCAGGTTGGTATTTCGAAAAATGAAGCCGCGGATATCGTCGAACTCGTGCTGAATATGTTGAAAGATGTGTTGCACAAGGGAGAATCGGTCAAGATTGCCGGATTCGGAAATTTTGTGGTGCGTAGTAAAGGGGCACGGAAGGGTCGAAACCCTCGAACCGGCGAAGAAATAGGCATCACACCTCGTCGTGTGGTCACGTTTCGTCCCAGTCAAGTGTTTAAGAAATACGTCAATTCATAGCCTCATCCATCACCTTTAACTCATCCCACCACGAGGACCGGTCATGGGGAATGAGCCCAGGCTGGGCAGCAAGATTTTTTATAAGATTGGCGAAGTCAGCCAAATTGCCGAGCTACCAGCGTATGTATTGCGATTCTGGGAGTCAGAATTTCCATTTCTTAGGCCAAAGAAAAGTCGTGGGAATCAGCGGCTGTATGTCAGGAGAGAAGTTGAAACAGTGTTGGAGATCAAGCGGATGCTCTATGAAGAAGGGCATACGCTCGCAGGCGTCAAACGATATTGGGCCAGGCGCGGTCGGGTGGCAAGCCAGCAGGTACGGCCCAAGGAACTTGCGCAAAAGCTGCGGGGGAATCTCCAGGCGATTCTCAAAATTATGGAATCGCATTCCAATTGACCACGGTCTG
>JAYTTD010000161.1:0-45737 GCA_043745235.1 Nitrospira sp.
ATGACACGTTGGACGGGATGCCTCCGTCCGCGTTCAGGGCCCACCAAACGGTCGGAAGTTCTCCCTTGAAACTGTCTCCTTGACGGGGAAGCTTACGTGCCACTAGCCCCTTGCCAGGCTTCTGCACACTTCTGTGCCCCCGATCATAGACAATCTTCCAAGCCACGCGAAACCTACACTCTTCTCTCATACGTGTTTCTCAAAATGGAATGGATCTCGATGAAATTGCACGGATTGTCCTGCCTACTAATTGGGCAATGTGCAAAGTGCTGCGGTACGGCATTGGTTGTTCACCCACATGTTTATTCACACCCCATTCACAACTCTTGTGGACACCGAGAGCTGGGCATTAATATACAAGACTCAGGTGGATGGGGAACTGTGGATAAATGATCTGGAAGGCTAGAGCCGATGGAGTGACAGGATTACTTCTTGCGGGGTTTATTGAGAGGCTTATGGATGGGGAGTGCGGATTTGGGAGTGGTGAGTGCTAGAGAGACAACAGCCTTGAACCGCTCAAACGGCGTTTGATTCGTGTTCGGTTCAGTGGTAGGCTGCGCTGCGAATTTCTTGGACATAGAATATTAGTCAGACCTTCTATTGCGAGTAGAAGGCCCTCCGTGAGGTTTGTCTTAACACACGGAGTAAACCATGTCTATATTAGTAGATGAGTTCATTTGCATAGATGAAGTGGAGGAATCTGTGGGCGGTGGAAAACCACAATATTCTAAGAAGCAGGTAGATGCTGCTGGGGCAACATTGGTTACAGCATTATCCAGTGAGGTTGATCTTGAAGATGCCTACACAGTCATTAATAACTGGCGATCTTCCCATAGTGTGCCGTTGAATATTTTCAGGAGAACGCTTCGGCAAAATACTGAACGGCGTGATAACAACTGCCTTGTGGCGCAACGTATTAAGCGCCTTTCCTCGATTGATCTAAAGCTGAGAATATTCCCAACAATGAAACTTGGGCAAATGCAGGATATTGGAGGATGCAGAGCTGTGGTTAACAGTGTCGATACTGTTATGGACCTCCTGCGTCTTTATAAGGGAAGCAAAACCGGAAGCACCTTAGACCATGTAGACGACTATATTGCCAATCCTAAAAGGTCAGGGTATCGTGGGGTACATTTAATCTATCGTTATCATAGCTCAAAAAATGAGCTGTACAACGGATTGAAAATAGAGATACAGCTTCGATCAAAGCTTCAACACGCATGGGCCACAGCTGTCGAGACGGTAGGATCATTTGTTCGGCAAGCCTTGAAGTCAAGCATGGGCGAACAAGAATGGCTTAGATTTTTCGCTCTAATGGGAAGCGCGATGGCAGCACGAGAATACACGCCACTTGTGCCAAATACACCTGAAGAGCATAAGGATTTAATCGAAGAGTTGCGGGATTATGTACAGCGCCTCGACATTGTTACTCGTTTGAGAGCATATGGCACGGCATTGATGACGTTGAACCAGCCAGGCGCAACAGTAGACGCTAAGTACTTTCTCTTGGAGCTTGACCCCACTGCAAAGCAACTATCAGTAACAGGATTCAAGGCCAATGAATTAGATCGCGCTTCAAAACAATACTTAGCCGCTGAACGTTCGATTACTCGTCAACCAGGAGCAGATGCAGTTCTTGTATCAGTCGATTCACTTGCGTCATTGCGACGTGCATATCCTAACTACTTTTTAGACACGAGCCTTTTTGTGGATGCGCTCAATGAGGCCATTATCGACTGAACGCTTCCCTCTCCTCTGCCTCCTATAATCATCCGGCTTCCCAGGCTTAGTGCGTCGTTTGACCAATCAACTCCTTGTACTCCACCCGCTTGCCTTGCATGGATGAGAGCGCAGCCATGAACCGGCCTTGGTCGTTATCCTTGCGAGTGTTGAAACGGAAGGACTGTTCATCGAGATAGCGGAATAGGTGGAAGGGCTCGACACTCACATAGGTCCCCTTGATCCCACGCTTTAAGAGGCTCCAGAAGTTCTCAATGCTGTTAGTGTGCACGTTGCCACGCACATAGGCCTCAGCATGGTTAATGACGTTGTGGGCGTACTCTCTGCCAACAGCGGTATAGCTGCCTAATTGATCGGTGTACAGAGTCGATCCAGGTACGATATTCTTCTTGATCTGATTGGATAAGAGCGCGACGGATGCACGGTTAATCACGGCGGTCCGCACTTCGCCCTTCCGCTCTAACATCCCCACCACGACCGCCTTACGGAAGTGGCCTTCAGTCCGTAAGGTCTTGAGCTGCTTGTTCTTGTGCATGTTGCGGGCTTTCCCGCCGATATAGGTCTCATCGACTTCCACTTCGCCCATCAGCTTCCGATCCATCGATCCGTTCTGAAGCAGGAGCCGAAGGCGGTGCATCATGAACCAAGCGGTTTTCTGAGTGACGCCCACGCCACGAGCGATTTCATAGGAACTCACCCCGTTTTTGGCGCTGACCAGCATCCACATCGCAACCATCCACTTATCCAGCTTAATGGCGCTATCCTCGAAAATAGTTCCCACTTTCACACTGTATTGTTTATGGCAACTGTTGCACTCCCACAGCGAGCGCTTCTTGAGGAAGCACTGCTCTTGCGACTGACAGCGAGGACAGACCGGACCATGCGGCCAGCGCATCGCGATGACAAAATCTAAGGTGCGCTGTGGATCAGAAAAGTATTGAACGGCTTCTTGAAGAGTAGTGGGTAGCTTCTGGCTCATGGCGTCCTCCCTGTTGACGATCAGAGAGTACCAGAATCAGTTACCGGAGTTAAGTATATTAATGCCGAGAGCTGGGTGTCAGTGCACGACTTCACCATCGACTGTTCCCGCGTGGTGCTTTATAGGGATGACGGCGGAAGACCTCTCTGAGAGAGACGTTTCGGTGCCAATGCCTATATTTCTGTCATGAAGTATGTAGGTGCGTACCCACTGTACGAAAACTAGGCCTGCCATCTACTGTTGTTCATGTGCCATCCACAACTTCGCATTTAGCCAGTGAGATTGAGCGCCCTGTTCAATCAGGCCTAACGCAGATAATCCACTTCCTATTTCTCGTCCATGTAACACGCTGTGGAAGAATGATATGATGCCACCGTCCTGCGGCCTTCTCGTATCGAAAATGAGAAGTCTGAGAGTGCATGTAGTGGGAGAACGTCTCGATGCCGAAACTTGTCACAGTGTTGCGACCGGAAAAAATTGAGGAGCAAGCTCGCTATTATATCCGGTCCTATATCCTCTTCCCTGCCGGAACGATTGGATTGATCTGCCTGGTCGGTGGGGTGGGGGCACTCGCCTATCAACTGCTGGTCAACCAGACCTACAGCGGGTTGACCTTTCTCACCAGCTCAGTCTTGCTTGTAGTCGGAGGATTGTACGGGTGGGGAAAGGCACGCTATCACCGTTATCTCTTTGCAAATTTTCCCGAGGTGTACGCGGCAAAGATGCGCACTGCTGTGGCTCAACGCAGCAGGAAGGCCAAGGGCAAGCCCGAGCCGGAGGTGCCGTCGATCGAGCACCCTGGGCGTGGCTTTGTCACGGCGATCTCCATTGCCGGAGCGGTGCTGATCTTTTGCGCATCAGCCGCGGCCATCTTGCAAGGCAACCTAGACCCATTTCCGGCGGTGCTGATGCCCTGGGCGGGATTCTACTGGGCTAAGTTATTTATTTGGCGTGGAGTTGTGGAGTAGGTGAAGTCGCAACCGATCCGCTAGCGGGCCCGTTTTTTGGCCTTTGTCTTGGAGGCGGGAGGTGTCGTGCGCGATGCTTCGAGCTGCTTCATCCGTTCCTCCAATGAGCGCACGGCCTGTCGGAGTTCAGGAAGCCGTGGAATGACGGCTTGGGCTTTTACCCAAACTTCATGCGGCATCACGGGAGCCCCGGAGACAATCTGGTTGGGTTCAAGGCTGCGGTTCACTCCCGCACGAGCGGCGATCATCACCTGATCTCCGATGACGATGTGGTCTGCCAGGCCTGCCTGCCCACCGATTATGACGTGATGCCCTACGCGAGTACTGCCGGCGATTCCAACCTGTGCGACCAGGATGGAATGGGCACCGATCGTCACGTTATGGGCGATCTGGACCAGATTGTCGACCTTGGTGCCTTGCTTGATGATTGTTTGGCCAAGTGTGGCTCGATCGATTGTGACGTTCGCCCCAAGCTCGACGTCATCCTCGATCGTGACTCCGCCGAGCTGGGGAATTTTGTAATGTTGTCCCTGGTCCTGCACATAGCCGAATCCGTCGCTTCCAATCACCGTGCCGCTGTGAATGATCACCCGCGCGCCGATCGTACAGCCTTCCCTGACCACGGCGTTGGGATAGAGCAGTGTATCGTTTCCGATCGTCGTATCGTTGCCGACAAACACACCGGGATAGAGTGTCACGCGTGCGCCAATCGTGACCCGGTCTCCCAGGGTGACTCCCGGCCAGATCGAGCCATCGGAACCGACGTGTGTGTCAACGCCTCGGACGACGGCCGCGGCAATGCCGCGAGAAGGAGAAATGGGGCAAAAGAAGGCCTGGGCAACCTGTGCTAAGGCCAGTGTGGGATTGGCGACGACGATATGAGGATTGGTGATCTCCGTCAGTCGTCGATGGGCAAGGAGCGCTCCGGCAGCAGTGGGCCCACTCGTCTTGAGCATCCGATCCCCTGTGACAAAGGTTAAATCGTTCGGGCCTGCCTCTTCAAGGCTTGCCAGGTTCGTGACGGTCACGCGTGGCGACCCCACAAGCTCTCCGCCGACAACCTCGTGGATCTGTGCCAATGAGATAGGAGTGCGTGCCTGCGTCGCCATAAGGATTAGGATTTCTTTTTGCCCTTTGGCTTGGATGGTTTTGCTGGTTTCTTGGTCGGGGCGGGTGGGGTTGTTTTTCCCAAGCGCTTCTCAACATAACTCACGACATGGCCGACATTCGTCAGCCCCGCCAAGTCTTGGTCGGGGATCTGGAGATCGAACGCTTCCTCAATGCGGTACAGCAGTTCGATCACGGCCATCGAGTCGAGACCTAAATCGTCACGCAGATGCTGAGTGGCCAGTATCGTGGCTGGATCGCGCTTCAGGTACTCACCCAGGGCAGCACGGATTTTCAACGAAATGGTGGGATCGCTGGCCATGTGTCAATGCTCTCCGTCGTTTTCTATACGGCTGCCTGTTTGAATACCACAGCCGCGTTGTTGCTGCCAAATCCAAAGGCATTCAGCAAGGCCACCTTCACACGACGCTCCTGCGCCGACCGGGAAAGTCCTCCCAGTGAACAAGCTGGATCTGGGTCATCATAGTTGGCGGTTGGGTGAATGTGGCCCGTGTGGAGGGCTAGCACTGAGGCAATGCCCCCGATTGCACCGGCGGCCCCTAGTGTGTGGCCAACCAGCGACTTGGTGGCGCTGATCAAAATTTTGTCCGCGCGCGATTTAAAGAGTAGCCGAATCGCCTTGGCTTCGACGGCGTCGCCAATGGTGGTCGACGTGGCGTGGGCATTGATGTAATCCACCTGTGCCGGGGGCAGGCCGGCATCCGCGAGGGCAAGCCGCATGGTGTGGGCCACTTCTATGCCATCTTCACGAGGGATAACCATGTGGTATGCCTCGCTGGTGGCGGCGTAGCCGGCAATTTCGGCATAGACTCTTGCCTTGCGTTTCTTGGCGTGCGCGGCCGATTCCAGGATCAGCGTACCGGCGCCTTCTCCCATGACGAAGCCGTCGCGCAACCGATCGAATGGGCGCGAGGCCTTCTCCGGTTGATCGTTGAATTTGGAGGAGAGGGCTCGCAGGGAACAAAATCCGGCGAAGACGAGCGGGGTAATGCTGGCGTCGGCTCCCACGGTGATCACGACATCGGCACGGCCCTCGCGGATACAGTGGAGCGCTTGCCCGAGTGCATGGGCGCTGGAAGAGCAGGCGGTGGAGATGGTCAGATTCGGACCCTTGGCGCCGTAGGCCATTGCAATAATGCCGGAGGCCGAATTGAGGGTGATCACAGGGATAAAGTTCGGATGGACGCGATGGGGCTTCTGCTGCTGATAGAGCTGCGTGATTTCACGCTCGCCCATGACCATCCCACCCATGCCGGCTCCCACGATGACCCCGACGCGGTGCGGGTTCTCCTTCGCCATCTGAAGGCCCGAGTCGGCCAGCGCTTCTTTTGCCGCGACCAGGGCAAACTGGGCGTAGCGGTCTACACGTTCGCCATGTGCTGAGTCGATAAATCGTTCAACTGCGAAGTCACGCACCTGGCCAGCGATCTTGGAGCGGTAGCCGTCCATGGGGAACGGGTCAAACGAGGTAATGGCTGAGATGCCGGATTGGCCGGCAAGGGCGGCTTTCCAAAAATCACTGGTCCCGATACCGATCGGAGAGACGACTCCCAACCCTGTGACGACAACTCGCGAGCGCATCGTGCCAAAATCCTTTCGGTGACATCTCAGGACTCTACTTACCGGAAGCGTATGGATCAGTCAACCAGTAGCCAAGCGAGCCAGTCTCAAGGCTGAAGGCTAACCTGTTCGGAGCATCAACCTCTGACCTTCAACCTTTGGACTTCAGTTTGTAGTCTTAGTAGCGCACTCTGAACATCAGATAGAGGCCAAAACTCATGAAGAGCACGTTCGCCATCCAGCCGGCGGCCATAGGTGTTAAGACTCCACCACGCCCGAGCGCGACTGCGATCGAGTGTGTTGTCCAATAGCAGAAGCCGACGGCAAGCGCCTGCCCAATGCCCATCGCCATGCTGCCCCCTCTGGTGCCGCTCCGGCGCAGACTCAGCGCAATGCCGACCAGGACCATGATCACGGTGACGAACGGGAACGCGATTCGGCTGTAATAGTCTGTCTGAAGCCGTGCGGACTGAGAGCCTTCCTGATGTCGACGTCTGGTGTAGGCCCGAATATCATGGAACGTCATCAACTCGGAGTCGCCGGCGAGCCACGTGGTGAAGTCATCGGGAATGAGGGTCAGTGCGATGGCTTGACGGTCGAATACGGTGGTCGACATGGTTCCATCGAGGGAAAATTGTCGGTGTCGCCCCTGGTAGAGGGTCCACGTGGAGTCACGATAGCGGGCTTCGTCGGCTTCGGTCATGTCGACCAGTTGGAAATTGTGATTGAACTGAAAGAGACGCACACCACCCAAAAGTTCCCCGCCGACGGATACGCTAGTGACATGCATGAGACTGTCCGCTCCCACTCTCGTCCAGGGCTGCTTGAGTGTCACGGCGGAGGCGGGCGGCTTTTTTTCGATGCGCGTGGTCCGAATCTCTTCGGATTTGCTTGCGGCTAGAGGGATGACGGTGGAACTGAAGAGCAAGAGTATGAGGGCAATCCCTGCAGCGAAGGCGATGAAGGGGGAGGTGATCCAGGGTAAACTGATGCCGCAACTGCGCATAGCCGTGATTTCGTGGCCGCGGGAGAGCATTCCAAAGGTCAATAATGTGGCCATCAAAATGGCCAGCGGCGCGATTTGGAAGGAAATTGCTGGAGTCTTGAGCGCGAAATAGACGAGGACGTCGAGCCAGTTAGCGTCGTAACGCAAGAACCGGCGAACTTTCTCGAAGAAGTCGATGACGAGATAGATCGTCATCAAGCCAGTGAAACATAAGGTGAAGATTTTTGCGTACTCGCGGAAAAGATAGCGGAAGAGAATGGGCATGTGGTTACCGGCGACTCATATGGTAAAACCACACGGCGGTGGTGAGAGAGAAAATGCCGTTCGGTATCCAGGCTCCGGCAAATGGCGGCAGGGTCGCCGTTGTGACCAGGAATTCGCAGGCGACGTTCAGCATATAGTAGACGATGACGACTACCACGCCGACTGCAAACCCGCCCATGCGTCCGGATCGCTTCGAGACGATGCCGATCGGGACGCCTAACAGGCAAAATACCAGCGAGGCGGTTGGAAAGGCCAGATCTTTATAATACTCCATCAATCGTCGGAGTGCAGACGGATCGTGCCATTGAGATTGTGTGAGCTGGGCGATAATGGCATCGTACGACGGACGTTCTTCCGTGGCTGAGTAGCCGCTTTGGTTGAGCGAGAGGTTCAGATCGTAACTAACGAAGGACGCCTGCTCGTATTGATCCGCCTGATTCGGTTTGCTGTGAATGACTCCGTGTTGCAGGCGTAAGGCGACCTGGTTACTGGAGGCATCCATGACGACCTCGAACTGCTGCGCCACGATGATGCGGGGATCATCGGCATTCCGCTCGTCAGAGACAAAGATACCCGTCGTGGTCTGTCCGGGATCCCCATCCGGGACATAGATCATCATCTTGGGGATGGGCTCGTTAAATGTTCCCCGTTCCAACGCCAGCACGAGCTGATCACGCAGCAGATTCAGCGCGACTTTCTTGAGGTTCACGGAACTCCAGGGCTGCCCCCACTGCGCCAACCACAAGGTCAACCCGAACACGAGCAGGGCAAAGAGCAACACGGGGCGAGCCAAGCGCATGAGGCTCAGGCCTGCAGCCTGCATCGCCACCAATTCCTTGTCGAAGGACAGTCGTCCGAACGCCGTAATCGAGGCGATGATTCCGGCGATGGGGAGGGTCAACACGAGGAACGATGGCATCAGATGGGCGAAGACTTGCACGACCGCGATGATCCCAACGCCTTTGGAGACCAGCAGTTCCACTAAACGCAGGAGTTCCCGCGTCAGCATCACGAAACACAGCGCCCCGAGGCTAATACTAAAAGGGGAGAGGAGTTCGGTGAAGATGTAGCGATCCAGCAGCGTTCGTAGAAACATTCAGAGAATCACGCTCCTCGCCGAGTCACTATAGGCGAGCGAGTAGGGCTTGTCTACCGTACGGGCGATAAGCCTATGGCCAAAGAATGGCTTGACAAGATTTAAAACGCCATGGTACATGCTGCCCGAGTTGCCACAGAGATGGGTTTCGTGATCGATTGTATCTCTCCAATGAGCCCGTCAATCCAGCCTGCGCTACTTCCTATTTTCTTCTACAGCATGCATGGTGCCAGCGTAGTTCCGGTCAGAGCCACGTAACTCGTGATGTTCGTTGACGAAAGGAGTGCCTCTATGAAGACGAAAGGTACGGTCAAATGGTTCAATGATCGTAAGGGATTTGGATTCATTCGCCTTGATGGCGGGGACGATGTCTTCGTACATTATTCCGCGCTACAAGGAGAAGGATTCAAGACGTTGAAAGAGGGAGAAAACGTCGAGTTCGAGGTTGTGCAAGGCGCAAAGGGGCCTCAGGCTTCGAATGTCTTGAAGATGGCCATCGCTGAACCTTGACGCGTTCATTCTGCAAAATTGTGTCACAGGGAGGCCTGCCTTTTATGTCGGGGCAGGCCTTCGTATTTCTGCTAAGTGTACCGCATCCGAAAGCCCCATTTCGTTGACAATACCTAGTGACACTGTTAGCGTTTGATCGTTGTGGAGGTTTGACTTGGCGATCGACCGTAGCAGTGTCTTGCATAGCGCACAACTCTTTGCGTCAAGGGGCCAATTTGACGCGGCCATTAATGAATGGCGAAAGCTCTCTGTCGAGTCGCCCGGCGATGGGAGTATCTTCAACTCAATCGGGGAGTTACACGTTAAGCGCCGCGCCACTGCCGATGCCGTGACAGCGTTTCTACAGGCGGCTAATGCCTTCCGCACCGAAGGGGCCACCCTCAAGGCGATTGCGACATTCAAGAAGATCCTAAAACTTGATCCGTCACGGTACGATGTGTTCCGGCATCTGGGAGATCTCAATGCGGAACGTGGTCTGCTGAGTAGCGCGGTCCAGGATTATCTCACCCTCGGGAAACATTACCTCAAAGCAGGAAAAAGTAAAGAGGCGCTGGACATCTATAAGAAGATCGTCAATCAAGATCCCTCGAATTTGGATGCCCAGCAGCGCGTGGCGGAATTGTGCGTGCAAGAAAATATGCAGGACGAAGCCACGGCGGTCTATTTGCAGTTAGGGCGGGAGCGGTCAGCGCAGCAGCGGTATGCTGAGGCGAAAGATGCCTATCAAGCTGTGTTGCGGATTGATCCTACCAATAGTGAGGCTGCCCAGTTCATCGAACATGTCAAAATGACCGGCGGGGACCCCAGCCGCGCCCCCAAGCCGGGAGCCGGCTCCATAGGAAACCCGCCCAAGAGCGCTGAGCCACCCAACCTGCTGTCGGAAGCCACTCGTCGTATTGAAGAAAAACAATTTGCCGGAGCTGAGGCCATTCTCAATCAAATGCTGACCAAAGAGCCCGGTAATCCGGACGTCTGTCAATTGCTGGCAAAGTTGCATCTGCAACGCGGAGATCTTCAGGTGGCGCTCGGCGAATATCGCTACCTTGCCGGGGCGGCCTTGCGGGCACAAGACTATGTGAAGGCTGACATGCTGATTACAGAGGTGCTCGCGGTCGAACCGCTGTCGGTTGCCATGCTTGAACTCTACGGAGAACTCTACGAAGAGAAAGGCGACGCCGCTAACGCCGTGCTCCAGTATGGAAAGGCGATTGAGCTGTTGCTGGAACATCCCGAGCCCGGCATGCCGACGCTCCATGAGGAACTGTTCGAGAAGGTTACCGCGCTGGCGCCGGATAGCTTGATGGTCAAGAAACTCACTGCGCTCATGCAGGGTACTGCAGAGGACGAAGCGCCCGCTCCGGTTCAATCTGAGACCGCTGTGCCTCTCACAGCTGCAATCCCATCGCACCCAGTCCAGGCGTCGGACACATTTTCAACGGCTAATGCTGCTCCGGACGGCGATCCTTGGAGTGTGACCTCCAAGATCACGTCACGACCAGAAGATAGACATTTCTCAATCGCCCAGCCAGAGCCTGCGCCAACCCAATCGGATATGTCACAGTCGGCAGAACCAGAACCGGTTATGTCGGATAGTGGGTCCTCGTGGGAGAATGTTGAGCCGGATCAGCTATGGGGAACGTTGCCGGAAGGGACAGGCGTGATGGCCCCTCCCCCGCCTGTCCTCTCGACGAGCGAGCAGTTCCAAGCCTATGTGAAGGCCGGCCAGCAGGCTGAGGCGGAAGAATGGCTCAGCCGCTTAGTCACGGCGCAGCCCGATCATGCAGAGGCACGTGAACTATTCGGTTCTCTGCTCGAGGCCAAGGGCGATACCGCCGGCGCAGCCTTGCAATATTCCCGCGCCCTCGAATTACTCCTGGCAGATCCAGAGAAGAGTGAGGAAAAGACCCAGCCGACTCGTCTCTACGCGAAAGTCAAAGCACTGGCCCCAGCCAGTCCGTTGGTGGCCAAATGGGCCTCGACGTTTTCGCCGAAGCCGCAGACGTCAGTCCCTGTCGTTAAGATGCCGGTCTTTGTCCAGCCCGAGAAGGAGATCGACCCAGAGACCCATTACACGCTGGGAGTGGCCTACAAGAACATGGGGTTGCTGGACGAAGCGAAGGAGGAATTTGCTTTCTCGATGAAAAGTCGAGACTTTTTCTCTGACTCCTGTCTGATGATTGCGGTCTGTTTGAAAGAACAAGGAGAATGCCGGTCGGCGAGTGCGCAGCTTGAACTGCTGTTGAAAGACCCGAAGTGTCAGGGAGCCAAGGCACAAGCCATTGGCTACGAACTCGGCTTACTCTACGAAGCCCAAGAACAGTGGACTCAGGCCATCGCAATCTACGAATCGATTCCGACTTTCCACGACGTACCGCAACGACTCGAATCAGCTCGCGCACACAAGGCCCCAGCTGAGCCGAGCTCCGCTTTTCGCTACGGAAACTAACAGCAGGACGCTGAAAAACCTTGCCAGCATAAGAAGAACGTTATTTGGTTTGTCGCGTTTGTTTGGTTGAACAAAGCCAACTAGATGAACTAAATGAACCAGATGAACCAGATCAACCAGGCTTGCCCGTCTCGCGAAGCTCTCCTGGCTAGTCAATCTGGTTTGGTGCCGGACGTCCGTCTAACACCGCTTGTATATTCTCCAAACAGACCAGCCCCATTTGAACCCTCGCATGCAGTGTGGCAGAGCCCAGGTGGGGGAGCAGCACCACCTGCTTCAACTGAGCCAGCGCTGAGTGGATGGCCGGTTCCTGTTCATAGACGTCGAGTCCTGCGCCGGCGATGATGCCTCGCGTGAGCGCATCGGCTAACGCGGCTTCATCGACGAGTGGACCACGAGCCGTATTGATGACGAAAGCAGTCGGGCGCATCCATCCCAATTCGCGCGCGCCGATCAGATGGTGGGTGGCCGACATGAGGGGTACATGAATTGTCACGATATCGGCTTCCTCGAGGAGATCACGCAACGAGCGATATTCCCACTCATGGGGGAGCGATGAGGTGGCCAGAGGTCGGCTGGTGTGATAACGCACCGGCATGCGAAACCCTACTGCGCGCTGGGCCACCGCCTGCCCGATCCGTCCCATGCCGATAATCCCCAGTGTCTTGCCCGAGACTTCCGCACCCAAAAGTTGCGTGGGACTCCACCCGGTCCAATGACCGGATCGAACGAGGGCATCGCCTTCGACGACGCGGCGCGCAGTCGCCAGAATCAAGGCCCAGGTCAGATCCGCGGTGGCATCCGTCAAGACGTCCGGCGTATTGGTGACGATCAAACCACACTGTCGGGCGGCGGCAAGGTCGATGTTGTTATACCCCACGGCATAGTTCGCCAGAATTTTTAGCCGAGTGGCCGCATGAATGGTCTCGGCGTCGATATGATCGCCCAGGGTCACGATCGCGGCGTCGGCTTGGCAGAGTCCATCACGAAGGACAGGCGGTGTCGGCAATGCATCATGAGGCTCCTGCACCAGTTGGAATCGCTCACGCACGATGGCCATCACAGGATCGGTGAGAAGACGTGAAAGGTAGAGGATGGGACGTGTGTCCATTCAGGCACAGGCTCCTATTCGCGATCTCATCATAGCCGTTTGCGCGTGGCCCAACAACCAGACTTGTGCTGCTCTCAATGGAGCGTCTAGAATGAATGACGCCTTCAACTATGACCGCACCAACTCTCATTCTGCCTGAACGTTCCCACGCCATTGCTTCCGATCTCCGTGCCGCAATAGGCGTCCATAAAGTCAAAGACGACTACTCGACGCTCACCGCCTATGCAGTGGATGCGAGCATTTATCGCATGCTGCCCAAGGCCGTCGTGCTTGTCGAGTCCGAGAAGGACATCGTCGCCACGGTACGTTATGCCGTCCAGCGAGGCATCCCGCTCACGCCGCGTGCCGCCGGGACGAATCTGACCGGCTCGGCGATCGGGTCCGGGATCATTCTGGACGTCTCACGTTTGAATCGTGTTCTCGAAGTGAATCGGGAAGAGCGCTGGGCTCGGGTGCAGCCGGGGATTGTGCTTGCTGAGTTGAATAAAGGATTGGGGAGGCATGGATTATTGTTTGGGCCGGACCCCTCCAGCGGCGATATGTGTAAGCTTGGTGGCATGCTGGCGAACAATTCGTCCGGTCCCCACACGCTACGGTACGGCGCCGTCAAAGATAATGTGGCGGCGCTCCGAGTCTGCCTGCAGTCTGGCGACTGGCTGGATGCCAAGGCCTACGGGCTCGACGATCCGACCTGCACCGATCTACTGAAGGTGCACAGACCACTTCGTGATTTGCGGTCGCTCATCCAAGACAATGCCACGCTGATCGCGCAGAAACGTCCGACGGTCAGCAAGAACAGTTGTGGCTACAATCTCTTCGGTCTCGCCGATGGGCTTGCGCGAGGCTGCTTCGACCTTCCCAAACTCTTCGTCGGCAGCGAGGGCACACTCGGTCTCTTCAGTGAAGCGACGATCACACTGGTCGAGAAACCCCGCGCGACCCTCACGGCACTGATCCATTTTTACCGTTTGGAAGATGTGGGCGATGCGGTGCCGAAGTTGCTGGAGTTGAGTCCGAGCGCGTTGGAAGTGATGGATGCCAACACGCTCAATCTGATCGGTCGGGTGAAGCACGGCATCCCGGCAGACGCGGCTGCCACCCTTCTGGTGGAATTGGATGCCGATGCAATAGGGATTGATCTCCCGGCGCAGGCCGAGCGCATGACCGAGATCTGTCGCCGCTATCGCCTCACGTCTGATCCTGTGATCGCTTTCGATCCTGAGCAACGGGAGCAATTGTGGAAGGCCCGCAAGGCGCTCTATCCCACGCTCTATCGATTCGATCCCAAGAAGAAGCCCGTCAACTTTGTCGACGACGTGGTGGTGCCGGCTGAGCGAATCAGCGAACTCATCCGATATCTGGAAGAGTTCTTCGCCGGGCAGCGCGTGCCAGTCGCGATTTTCGGCCATATCGGGAATGGGAACGCCCATGTCATTCCCCTACTCGATGTGAACGATCAAGACGACTTCCAGAAGATGGTGCAGGGCTATCACGAAATTCACCAAACAGTCTTGGGCCGCTTTGGCGGCTCGATCTGTGGAGAACATGGGGATGGACGGGTGCGCGCTGAGTATGTGAAGACGATGTTCGGCCCGGAGCTCTACGACTTGTTTGTGCGCGTGAAGCAGAGCTTCGATCCCTCCGGGGTGCTCAACCCCGGCATCAAGATCAGTGACCGGCCCTTCACGGACCATATCGACTATGTGCGATTGTCAAAACCCTGCGCGACTTGCGCCAAGTGCAACGCCGTCTGCCCAGTTTACGACGTGTTTCAATCGGAAGACATGAGTTCGCGGGGCTGGTTCGAGATCGTCACCGATAAGAACTATAGCTATCTCAATTCCAAGCGAGTCGTGGAGGCCTGTCTTAACTGTAAGTCCTGCCGTACCGCCTGTCCGGCCGGGGTCGATGTGTCCCAGCTCATCCTGGACCGGCGTGCTGAACATCCGAACAAGATGGCCGGTATTATCTTTTGTTTCCACGCACAAACAGCGCTGTTCGAACGATGCTTAAAGTTTCTAGCGAGGTATCAACCGATCTGGGATCGGCCTCTGATGCGGCGGCTGCTTGATCGTGTAACGAAACCATTTATGCGCGGTCTCGCCGAAACGGCACGATTGTCGCCTCAGCTTGTGCTGCCTCGACTGGCCAGGCAACATCTCCGTGACCGCTATCCCGAGCTGATTCCCCAGGCCGGGCAAGCGGCTCGCGCTCCGGTAGCCTATTTCCATGGCTGCGCGGCCAACTACTTCGACGATGGGGTGGGGGATGCCGTGATTTCCGTGCTGCGAAAGCACGGGGTCGAGCCGGATTTGCCGCCGCAACGTTGTTCCGGGACACCGATTGAAACCTATGGGCATCGCGAGTTGGCCAAAGAAGGGGCACGGGTGAATCTTGCCTCCATGGTAGGGTACGACAAGGTGGTGACCGGATGTGCCTCCTGCACCCTCATGCTAAAGGACTACCCCACCTTGTTCGCCGGTCAGCCGGAGCAAGCGGCGGCTCAGGCCTTGGCCAAACGGGTCACACATATTTCGGAGTTTGTGTCACAATCGACAGTGAAACCTGCCATGGCCAGCTCGCATCCCACGAAATGCAAGGTGGCCTATCATTCTTCTTGTCATCTGCGTGCTGCGGGAGTGACCAAGGAACCTCGTGCGATTCTGGCAGGTTTGCCGGGCGTCGAGTATGTCGAGATGCCGGACGCCGATCGCTGCGCGGGTGGAGCCGGGACCTATCTCGTGAAGGATTTTGACACGTCGCAGCGCATGGTCGAGCGCAAGCGACTGGCCGTCGAACAGAGCGGTGCTGAGGTGGTGGCTACGAGTTGCCCGGCCTGTATGATTCAATTGCGCACCGGATTGCAGGGCGCAGCGGAAGTCAAACATGTGGCGCAACTGCTTCAGGAAGCCTATGAGGCAGCCGACCGACAGACGAGCCAATTCAGATAGACCAAACAGACCAAACAGATCGAACAACGGGAGACGAGGATTACATGGTCACAGTGCAGGTCTTTGGATTGACGCTTCGCGATGCGGTCGGAGAAACAGCATTCGAGCTGGAGGTCCCGGAGCCGACTACAGTCATGAAACTCATTGAATCGAACCAGGATCGCATGGGCCCGTTGTTGCAGTTTCTGGTGAATCGAGAAGTGATGATTGCGGTGAATAAGAAAGTGAGCGCGGACGACACAGTGGTCAAGGACGGCGATATCGTGAAGTTATCCCACCAGTCGAGAACGTCGTATGACGGGACGAGAGACATCCCCGTCTAGCAGGATGCTGAAAAAGCCTGCGAGCATAAGCAGACCGTTGTTTGGTTTGTCTCGTTTGTTTGGTTGAACCAGACTAACCAGATGAACAAAACAAACCAGATCAACCCGGCTCGCTCGTCCCGCCTGCCTCGCGAGGCTTAGCGCAGCCGGCGTTTGGCTTTGGCCGTCGGCGGCGCAGTGAGCGGATCGTCGGGCCAGGAGTGTTTGGGATAGCGGCCGCGGAGTTCTTTTTTGACTTCGACATAGGCCGACTTCCAGAAGCTGGAGAGGTCCTTCGTGATCTGAACGGGCCTGCGTGCCGGTGACAGGAGATGCAGCATGACCGGAATCTTTCCGTCGACGAGACGGGGCGTGTCTTTGCAGCCGAACATTTCTTGCAACCGAACAGCCAGGATGGGCAAATCCGGCGTCTCGTACTCCACTCGAACGTTCGATCCGCTCGGGACCGTCAGATGGGTGGGAGCCCACTGTTCGAGTTGGCGTTGTTGTTCCCAGGAGAGAAGCGCGTGCAACGGCTGGGTGAGATCGAGTCGTGTCACACGGTCGAGCGTCGTGAGCCCGGAGAGATAGGGACCAAGCCAGTCATCAAGCGTCCGCAGCAGCGCCTCGTCCGTCAAGTCGGGCCATCGTGACTCTTGTCCTTCGATCCGGCGTAGAAATGCCACTCGCGACCGCCATTGGCGAAGCTCCGGGGTCCAGGCCAGCTTGTCGAGTCCCGCCCGACGAATCCCCTGTAACAAGGCTCTCGATATCATCGAAGCATCCGGCTTCGAAAGTCCCTGCTCAGACAGAATGAGCGAACCTAATCGGCGTTGTCTCGTCGCACGAACCACCTGTGCCGTGTCATCCCACGAGACCTCATCCACCACTTGAATTTGGTCGGCATACAGGGTCTCAAGATCGCGCAGCCGTACCGGCGTGGCCAGATCGATCCTGGCCCACTGCGTGCCGCCGTCCAGGTCGGCAATGACCAGATAGTCTTCTGAGCCGAGCGGATCAGGGTTCGCAAAGAGGGCGCCACGGCCATTGGCCATGAGATAGCGCGCCTCATTTCCACGTTGGCGTTGGGCAATGCGGTCTGGATAGGCGAGTGCGAGCAACAGACCGACCTCGTCGAGGCTGTCCTGCCGATGTGAACGAGCCGATCGCGGAAGTTGTCGCTGCCACAGGTCGGCGGTACGTCTCACTCGTTGGCAGGCGGCGCGGTCGACGGTCGCACCGGCCGCGTGATCGTGCGCTCCCTGCAAGACATCTAAGCGGAGTCTCAGATCGGCGTTGCGCCAGCCGGAGGGGCCTCGCAGAATATCCCGTTCGCTGAGGAGTGCCGTGAGTTCACAGGCCAAACCGGTGAGTTGTAATGACACAGCTTTGAGCAGCATGTGAGCAAGACGGGGATGCAGCGGCAGCTCGGTCATCTGTTTCCCATGTTCGGTGATCTGTCCCTCTGCAGTGAGTGTGCCGAGACCGGTGAGCAGCTCTCTTGCCTGGGCCACAGCCCCGGCCGGTGGGGGAGTGAGCCAGGACAACTCGGCTGGATTGGTTGTGCCCCAGAGAGCCAATTCGAGCAGCAGCGGCGCCAGGTCGGCGTCGAGCATTTCCGGTGGGCGACGCGGGGCCAACGATCGGTGCTCCGCAGCGGTCCACAGGCGCGAACAGATGCCCGGCTCAAGGCGGCCAGCCCGGCCACGACGTTGCTCGGCAGAATCCTGGGTGACGCGAATGGTCTCCAATCTCGTGAGTCCCGAGCGCGGATCGAAACGAGGCACGCGCAGCAAACCGGCATCGATGACGACGCGCACCCCGTCGATCGTCAAACTGGTCTCAGCGATCGAGGTGGCCAGCACGATCTTTCTCGTGCCCGGTTGAGCGGGAGCGATCGCGCGGTCCTGCGCTTCTTGTGGCAGGTCGCCATGGAGGGGCGCGATGAGGATATTCGAGCCCAGATTCAGATCGAGAAGTTTTCGTTCGACGCGACGAATCTCTGCCATGCCTGGTAGAAAAACCAAGAGACTGCCTTGGTCCTGTGCGAGCGAGCGCCGGATGGCTTGGACGACTGCCACATCGAGATGGCCGGAGAGCGGCTGGTCGAGGTAGTGTGTCTCCACGGGAAACATCCGGCCTTCGCAGGCGATCACCGGCGCCTGGCCCAAGAGTTCCGAGACCGGTCCACAGTCCAACGTCGCTGACATCACGAGCAGGCGGAGATCCGGGCGAAAGATCCGTTGCGATTCCAGGCACAGGGCCAGACCCGTATCGGCCTGCAAGCTCCGTTCGTGGAATTCATCGAAGAGGACGATCGCGTACGCGCTGAGCGCCGGATCGTGCTGGAGCAGGCGAGCGAGGATGCCTTCCGTGACGACTTCGATTCTGGTCGTAGGCCCCACCTTGGTGTCGAGCCGCATGCGATAGCCGACCGTTCCGCCGACCGATTCCCCCAGCGTCGATGCCATGCGATAGGCCGCGGCGCGGGCGGCAAGCCTGCGCGGTTCCAACATGAGCAGCGTTTTTCCGGCGAGCCAGGGCGCATCGAGCAAGGCCAGCGGGACCCATGTCGTCTTTCCGGCGCCAGGCGCAGCGGTCAGCAGCGCATTCCGTCCCTCCGTCAGCGTGCGACGAAGAGCCGGTAGCACATCTTCTATTGGCAATCGAGACATGATAGGTTCGGTGTACACGAGCGCTAGACTGTATCAGACTCGGGAGAGCGACGAAAAGGAAACAGACGCATGGCCGGGTACCAATGGACGACGGAGAAGCCCACCGCAGCCGGCTGGTATTGGTTTCGTGGACTGGCGCACGAAGCAGACCCCTTTATTGTGCAAGTCGATGAGGTCGGCCAGTTTCAATGGCCGGACGGCGGATTTCAGGAAGTGATGTTGGCCGAAGGGGAGTGGGCAGGGCCGATCCAACTGCCGAAAGATAGAAGCGAGTAGGGCCAGGTGCTCTCCCGTGCTCGCGCAATGCGCGGCCTCTGAAGGCCCTCGTTGGACGCGCGCAGTTGGAGAGCAACCTTGGCCCACTTGCGTGATAGGAGAGTGAGGCTGGATCGGTCATTTTAAAGAACTGGTGCGAGCGAGCTTGGTGGGATCATTCTTACGGTGCTCGTTCGACGGCCGCATTAGAAACCATCACAAGGGCCCTCTGCCCAGAAAGTGGAGCAGTTGGATGGCCCCTTAGGGGAGAGAGTACGAGCGAGCTTGGAGGGAGCATTGATAGAAGGTCCATTGTCTGTTTTGTTGAACCGGACTAAGCTGATAAACCAGACAGACCAGATAGACTAATTTACCGGCCTCCTATCTCTTCTCGGTAGAACCGCAGTAGTATAGCGGCTATTCAGCAGCAATCGACGATCACGCAACCAGCAGTTATTGCAGAAAGACCTTCGAGATATTTTATGAAACACGAAACGACACCGCCATCTGTAGAATCGCAGGCAAAAGGGTTTTCTCCAGGCTTTGCCGCGCTGGGTCTGGAAGCCGCCCTGCTCACCACGCTCGACACACTGGGCTATGAGGAACCGACACCGATCCAACGGGAGGCGATCCCTCCATTGTTGGCAGGCCGAGATCTCTTGGGCCAAGCGGCGACCGGGACCGGTAAGACGGCCGCCTTCACACTTCCGCTGCTTCAGCGCATCGCCCATTCGGCGCGGCGCTGCCCCTCAGTGCTCATTCTCGTGCCAACCAGAGAGTTGGCCATTCAGGTCAGCGAAGCCGTCACGCGCTATGGCAAAGAATTAAAGATTTCCGTGCTCCCGGTCTATGGAGGACAGGCCATCGGTCCGCAGTTCTATGCGCTCAAGCGCGGGGTCGATGTTGTCGTGGCGACGCCTGGACGGGCGCTGGACCATATCAAGCGAAAGACCCTGCAACTCAAGACAATCCAGACGGTCGTGCTGGACGAAGCCGATGAGATGCTCGACATGGGATTTGCCGAGGATCTGGACGCCATTCTGGAACAGACACCCAAAGAGCGGCAGACCGCGTTGTTCTCCGCCACCATGCCGGTCCGGATCGCGTCCATTGCCAAGCGCCATCTGAAGGACCCGGTCGAGATCAAGATTGCCAAGGAGCCGCTGAAGGCAGGCGCCGCTCCGCGCGTCCACCAAACGGCCTACATCGTCGCCAGACCGCATAAGGAGGCGGCACTCGCTCGTATTCTGGATATGGAAGCGCCGAAGTCAGCGCTCGTCTTCTGCCGTACGCGTATCGAAGTCGATGAGATCACGGCGATGTTGACAGGCCGTGGGCATCGGGCCGAAGCGATCCATGGCGGGATGAATCAGCCTCAACGCGATCGCGTGATGAATGCGTTCCGGTCCGGGCAGACTGAACTCCTCGTCGCCACCGATGTGGCGGCGCGGGGGTTGGATATTCCGTCCGTGTCGCATGTGGTGAACTACGATCTGCCCATGTCTCCGGAAGGCTATGTCCATCGGATCGGTCGGACCGGGCGGGCCGGGCGTGAAGGGGCGGCGATCACCGTCATCGACCCGCGCGAGCAGCGGTTCTTGTGGAACATCGAGCAGCTTACAAAAGCTAAAATTGTCGTGACTCCCGTGCCGACCGTCGCCGACCTTCGCACGAAACGGCTCGCGCGAATCAAGAGCACGATTGAAGACGTGGTCGCGGCCGGTGAGCTGGACCTGTTCCGGGCCGTGGCCGCGGCGCTTGCCGAAGAGGGAGACCCCCTAGAGGTGGCGGCAGCAGCCCTGAAGCTTGTCTTTCGCATGCAGGGTGGAGAGCGGAAGGAACAGGATATTCCAGCCGCATCGAGCAGGCCGCTGGAGCGGCCATTGATGGCGCGGCGCCCCATGGGAGATTCTCGGGGTCAGCCCAGTCGGATGATGCCGCGTGAAGGACAGGGCAGATCATTCAGCCCGCCCAGTCGTGGCGGACGAACGGCAGGGACGGTCAAGGTGTATATCGGCGCAGGCCGGGAGGCAGGCATTCGTCCTGGCGATCTCGTCGGAGCGATTGCCAACGAAGCCGGACTCAATTCGAATGTGATCGGCGCCGTCGAAGTAATGGATCGATTCTCACTGGTAGAAGTGCCTGAAGTATTGGCCCGCGAGGTCATCGAGACGCTCAGCCGGACCAGGATCAAGGGACAGAAGGTGGCGGTGAGACTGTTTCTGGAGCAGGGAAGGGGGAGGGCATAGCCAGGTGCCCTTTTTGCTCGCAGAACGCGCACGATACCACTGTGCTCGTTCGATGCGCGCAGTTAAGGGCAGCCTGGCTACGTCCTCCGTGAGAGAGTGGATGTGATCGGACGCGCGCAGTGGGGGGACCATTCAGCCACCTCCTTTTAAGGATAGCGAGCGAGCTTGGAAGGGGAGAGAGGGGCGGTCTGGTCTATCCCTCGTGCTCGCAGAACGCGCACGGTGAAGCTGTGATCGTTCGATGCGCGCAGTAAGGGATAGATCCAGACCACCCCTTGAGTCGAAAGCACGAGCAAGCTGTGAGGGAGCATTCTAGGAAAGTGGTCGCTCAATGCGCGCAATGGAGACCACACCAGCCGCCTTGCTATATGTGAGTGAAGGGGCACGATAAAACATTCGATGGCCGCAGTAGGACCAGAACAGGCTGTCGAGACTCATCATCTAGGCGAAGTGTATGATTGCAAGCCCTGACACTTATTGGTGGCAGACCTTGATAAGGGAAATATCAAATCTTGGTATTCATCGGATTCCAATTAGGACACTACATCTAGGACTGCTGAAATCAACTGAACGGAGGAGGAATCTAAAATGGTGAAAAGAGAAATGAAATGCCCTGAATGTAAAAAAGCAATGCATCAGGTTACGGACAGGAAATGGAAGTGCGCAAAATGTAGGAAGGTAATAACTGATCCAAACTGACTCACTACCGGTCCGAGTAGAGGGTCATTTAGACGGAGCCAATCAAGGAATAAGGCCAATATTCTCCTTTCCGCACTTAGTGCAAGTGCCCCGGACAGGCTTAAGCGGCGGATTCTGTCTGTCGACATCCTCCAAAGTCTTGTAACACCCACCGCACAGCCATTGCTGGTTCCCTTTTGTTCTGACTGTTCCCATGCCATTTCCTCCTACATGGCGAATCGAAAAAACACGTGACCTCAGATCGCTACAAGTGACCCACTACCAAAGTCTGAGGGAATGCGTTCTCTCTCATGTCGAATGTTTTCATCTAAGGTCCTATAATACGTTTCCTCACTTAAAGGCGAGGTAATGCCATGCGGTTGTGCAGCCTACTTCTGGCGCTCTCACTCCTTTCGGGTTGTGCCTCAATTTATATGTCTATCTATGATGAAGATAGGCTTGATCGCAACCTAGCGACGCCTATGTCAAAAAAGCAAGTTCGTGAAGCAGTAGGTAAACCGGACGATGTTCTTATTGACGACGGACACACTGTTGTTTGGGAATATCGGCTGTATCGTCGCGAGGCTGCTGTTCGCAACCTTCCCTTGGTCCTGGCTTGGGGGTTAGGCCTTATAGTTCCCAGTGAAGATCGCAAGGTGAAGAAGTGGGTCGTCCTAAACGATGACCAGCTGTGCATGTGGGGTAACCCCAGCGTCGTGACTACCAGGAAGACTTGCATGGGGTCTGGACAGATCCAGAGCGTGCAGGCCGGCAAAGGATCAGCGTATGCGTCTACCACAGGTGATATTTTAATCGGTCAGGAAGCAAAGAAGATTGAACAGTTCATTAAATTTCACCCGCTCCTGGTTGCGATGCCGCCACCCATCAAAACCGACGTTCGCCGTGTTGCCATCATTCACCCGACCCAATCACAGTGGTTAGGGTTACCACAGTCCGCGCAGGATGAAGTCAAATTGATCGTGGAACAGATTCTGTTTAGCTTGCACCCCAAACTTCCACATCTGGAAATGGTCGAACGAAAAGACCTGGCTGTGCTCACACAAGAACTACGCCTCCAATCAGGTGGACTTGTCCGTGACCAAGATATATCAAGCATCGGACACATGCTAGGTGCTGACCACCTGCTCGTGTATAGCCTCATCACGACAACCGACGAAGACTTAAGCCGCATGAAATCCACGGGCGGCCTAATTCAAGCCCTCGCTTCTTGGAAGCTCTTGCAGGTAGAAAGCGGCGCGGTTGTATATCAGGATACGGTCTTACAGGCCGTCTCCCTCAATGAACTGTCTTATGAATCGACCATTTTATCGGTTGCGCGCCAGGTGGCATATCAGTTAGCCCTTGCTGGTCTCCAGGCTTCTCTGTTTCACGCGCTTATTCCTGACGAGCTTGGAGTGGTGACAGATCCGTCTTTCAACGGGCCTGGTCTCAGGATTTTCTTGGTGCTACTCAACAGTCCTGCCGGGAAAATGGGCATAAACATCGGGGACGTGATAGTGAGTGTGAACGGTCTACCTGTAAGATCTCTTGACGATGTAGACAAAACGCCATTTTCTGCCATGAAGTCGATCACAATCCACCGTGGAACAAAGGAACTCGAATTCCCGGTCACGCCTGCCAACTAATAAAAAGGAGAAGTTTTAGGGTCAGGCATGCGTATTGACTTATTTCCATCGGAATGCAGCCTCAGTCCCGTCCGATCCAGTCCGGCCACCCACCCACTGATTTGATGCTTGTCGTTTGTGAAGCGCCTGCGCTCCGAAGCGAGCTCTGGCGCTCAGGAGCGTCGTTCGTCTCTCGCGACTGAAGCGATCAGCAGTCAGCTTTCACCCATCAGCTCAGGTATGACGAAGTCCGTGCTCGCCTGGGCAAAGGGCGCGCCTCGGTGCGAGCAGGGCTGGGAGGGTGAGAAGGACAGGTGCAGTCGGAAGTCATCTAGCCCATCCTCCAAGTAGAAATAGAAATGCGTTGTACCACTCGATACTCGCGGTGTAAAAACGCCTGACCAACCTGCGGTTTACAAACTCGATTCAGACCAATCTGATACGACCCACGACGAGCTAGCACAAGGAAAAACTGAAGAATCAGAAAAACCATCCTCCTGATGGATCGGAATGGGTTCGCCTGTTCTGATAGCAGAGTGGTAGCAGCTGCTCTCCCCCGATGTTGGGAACTTCAAGGCCTAGTTCCCAGTGTATTTAGTGTGATCACTTTCTTTTAATGTGTAGAACCCTTAGACTATACTCATACATTAGCTGCACTATGCTGCCAGGTATGTAGACGGAGAGTATATGTTATGAGTAAGCACGAAACATCCTCACTCCCCGACGTCTCACAGTGGCAAGCTCAAACCTTGAGAGTTACAGCCTTTCCTTCTCCATCTGCGAAAACTATAGAACCTAAGTGGTGGAGCGAGCTGTTAGGGGCTGAACCAGAAACACGAAACATTCGCCCCTCAAGGGGAGAGTTAATTGAGCAAGGTCCTTTTGATAAAGGAATTCTGACTTTGCAGGTTCTCCCTATTAGAATTGATTGGATACTGGCCTTGAAGGTAGACGTCACTTCGGATGAATTATTCTTGCCTTCCATAGGTCCTTTTCCAGAACTTGGTGACAAGTTCATAAAGCTAATGGCTGAATGGTTACGTCTTGCTAGCGCTCCGTCCTTACAAAGACTTGCCTTTGGAGCGGTATTACATCAGCCTGTCGAGGGAAAGGATGAAGGCTACAAACTTTTATCCAAGTACCTTCCAAGCATTGAACTTTCCGCCGACTCTAGAGACTTTCACTACCAGATTAATCGCCCTCAAAAATCAAAAGTTCCTGAGATGACAACACACTCGATTAATTGTCTAAGTAAGTGGGCTAGTGTTTCCTTGACCAGAGGAATTATCCAATATCATGCCGGTGAAATGACAGGAGCAAGAGCACTTGAAGAAACAACTTATGCGTGTAGTTTGGAGCTAGACATGAGCACGCCTGCCGATTTTAAGGGTGAGTTGCCCAAACAGGTCCTCGTGCAGTCACTGCGTGAGCTTTACGAATTTGGAATAGGAATCGCTTCTAAAGGAGATATTGCTTGAGCGCAACACTGCCACAAAGAGCCTCGACGTTCTTCGACAGCGAACTGTCTAGCCACAGTTACGAGTGGCTTAAGGATCGTTCATCCATAACCATAAGTGGGAAATTCCCCAAATCTCGATTGAGAATCACACAAATCGATTCAAGAACAGGAAAGACAACCGAAGGTCCTAGATTGTCTTTATTACAATCCGAAACCTCTACAGAACCATTGCCTACACCAGGTCATCTAAACGAGCAACTTGTTGATTTATATTTGACTGCAAATGAAGGGCTTTTTGAGGATGACCAGATTAAAAACTTTTCAGAGAGGCTGTCTGCACTGGTATACGCCTATGGAGATGCAACTATTATCAGTTTGGCCCCATTTATCATTGGTGAACAGGCTAGCGCGGAGAGTGCAGCGGCAACGTTGAGGTGCCTAAGTCATTTTGAGAGCCCAATATCGTACAATTTCCGTATTTGGCTAGTGGAGCGGGCACTCCAATCCTCTTCTTCTTGGACAAGAGATGCTGCTGCCTTGGCGCTAGAATCCATGGACGATCTCACTGCCATCCCTTTTCTTCAAGAAGCTTTCGACAAAGAGCCAAACGTTGAATTGCGACAGCATTTTCAATCAGTTCTTGAGTATCTTCAACGTAAACGGTAGTGCCGTCCTTTCTTATCAAAGTTACCTGGGGAAGATGGCAAACCGATCCATCATGGCTTCCAGCCGGTGAGTTGCAGGCTGCCGCACTCTTCGATCTCCGCTTTTCAAACAATAAGCTCTCAATCTGGAAAATTGAAGATGACGGTTCCAATCTTGACCGAGTGCTTACTGCGTTGGCAGTAAACAAAGGCAAGCCGAATATCGAAAATATAGATTATGTTCTTCTTACCGAGGAATCGATTGAAGGCCTTGGCATCAAAATTGAGAAGTCAAAAGGAGGAACTTTGGACGATGTTGCGAACAGCGAATGGCACTACGATCTAACCGAACTAAGTACTTCAAGAATTGTGTCTATTGCTAAATGCATAAAGGACAGTCCGAAGCAAAGGAGAAGCGAAGTAGAAGTAAAAAAGTTGATTCGAGAAGGGCTAAAGAAAAAACATATTGATGTCGCACTCGCCGATGAACCCCTCAGATCAAAGCTTCAAGCATTGGCTTAGGCTTGTCTAAGGGGGGAGGAAACGGTGTCAGGAACAGTTTCGGTCTAACCAACCGCTGCATTCAAGCCCGCCCCACCTCTGAGTTTGTGCCTCATCGCTCACCGTTTGTCTCTCGTGACTGAAGCGATCAGCAGTCAGCTTCGACCATCAGCGCCTTCAATTGCATCTCGTCTCTCACTGAAAGCCCGAACGTTTCACATCTCACGTTTCACGAGAGGAAAGCTCCGCCACCCGCCCACCGCATCCAAGGAGCGAAGAGCAGATAGCCTATGGCTTATGGTCGATAGCAGGTCGAAGAAGGGGATGGAATTTTCTTTGTTTGTGCTATCAGCTCCTGTTTCCTACCATCAGCTATACGCCATCAGCCATACGCTCTTATCGCTTGAGGTGTTGTAGGAATGCGGTAACGGAGACGATCTCGACCGATTTGATCCGATGAAGAATCAGGAGATCGTCATCCCCGCTGACGAGCCATCGGACGCCGGCGGTGACGGCGCAGGTAATGAATTTTGCATCGTCTGGGTCTCGCAGCTTTGGAATAGCTGATGGGGACGTTCGGACTGTCTCGATGAACGGGAGGAGGGCTTCTTCGATGAGGCCACGGATTTCAGCTGATGTGAGTTTGAATTTCGGATAGGCCAGCACTCGAATATATTCGTCGAGTATTGGGGCCGACAACACCGGCTGAAGTCGTCCGGATTGCCATGCTGGGACAAGTTGCGATGGTGGTCCGGAGAAGAGGAGAGCGGAAACGACGACGTTCGTGTCGAGAACGGCTCGGATCACCGGCGGCGACCTCGACGCCCTCTGGCCCAAGCGATGGCACGATCCAAGTCTTTCGGCTCAATCCCAAGATCCTTGATCTTCTGTCTGACGGTTGCCAGCCGTGAGCCTGGTTCTGAAACGGTGACGGGTCTGAGGATGAGCACCCCGCCCTTGGTTGTGACGTCGAAATAGTCGGTCTCAGGAATCTCCTGCAGCGCTTTCTTCGGCAACGTGACTTGATTCTTCGATGTCTTTTTCGCAAGCATGATCACCTCGTTAGTGAAACAAGGATATCTTACTTCACGGTATCTTGCAATATGGATATAAAGGCAATGAGCGGGAAAGAGGATTGGGGGGCGTCCGTTCGATGAGTCTGATCTAAGGCAAGATGCGCTTCACGAGCGACGGTCTTTTTAGAGTGAATCTCGTTGAAGAGGTTAGGCTTGGGCGGTTTCGAGTCGGTCCATACGGGTCTTGAGTGTGGTCACGTCCGATTCGAGGGTACGGATGCGCTGATCGAGTTGAGAGAATGAGAGCCGGATGAGGCTCTCATTTCTTTGAATTCATCCAGAGTTTCTTCGTGATGCTCCTGAAGTTCATGCCGAATGGTGGCATGGCCTTCGGCAATCTGACGGATATCGCTGCGAAGTGATTCGGCGACCACGCCAAAGTGGCGTTTGATTTCTTCCATCTGCTCGGCGCTCATGGATCGCCTGTATATTCCCTTCGCTTCAAAAATGCAACGAGAAGTTCCGCAATGCAGTATGAAATTGTTTCATTATATATGGGCCCGCCAGCCTCCCCCGTGTCCGGCGTATCGTTGTGTTGTTGGCTTGTCCTCTGTGTTGGTTATTCAGTCTGGAAACTCTTTTCCATCTGAGTGGTGTTAAATGCCTAGCCCCACCTTGACCGCTATTCGCAAAGATAAGAACATGAGACTGAAACGATGAGAGGGGTTGCGTGCCGAGGATGCGGGTTGTCTTTTACAAAGATCGTGAGGGCAAGGTGCCGGTCTTGGAATGCTTGGACTCGCTTCCGGTGAAGATTCAAGACAAGTGTGTCGTAAAGATTGAACGTTTTCGTGAGCTCGGACATGAACTCTGACGGCCCGAAGCGGACCTGCTCAGGGATGGAATCTATGAACTACGTGTTGGGCGGGAAGGGATGAACTATCGCATGCTCTACTTCTATCATGGACGAGTGGCGGCGGTGCTCGCCCACGGCATTATCAAGGAACGAGAGGTTCCGCTCAAAGAGATTGAGCGAGCGCTTGAACGGAAGAAGCTTTTCGAGCAAGACCCAAAAGGGCATACGTATCAGGAGGGCTAATTATGGCTAGGCGAAAGAGGCTGGCAACGTCGGATGCGGTTCAGATTCTCTACCGGCGCTATTACGAGTGGAGGTCTGAACGTGTCAAACGGCTGGATGAGGCGCGGGCGAATGATAGTGTCGCGCGCAAGCTGACCACCCTCCGTCTCCAATCAGGAATGACACAGCGGCAACTGGCACACCTCGTGGGCACGACCGCGTCAGCTATTTGCCGGCTGGAAAATGCAGACTATGAAGGACACTCTCTTGCGATGCTGAGCCGAATCGCCGCCGCACTGGATCAACGCGTGGAACTCCGTTTTGTGCCAGTCTCTCAAGGGAAAAGGCTCAAGACAGCCTAAGTATGAGGAGAATCGGTCTGATCAAGCCGCCCTCCGCGCCCGGCCCTCGTCGTTCATGAAGCGTCGTTCGTCTCTCGCTACTGACGCGATCAGCAGTCAGCTTTTAGTCATCAGCGCCTCAAATCGCATCTCGTCTCTCACTGAGAACCAAATACGTTACACCTGTCACGTGTTACGAGAGGAAAGCCCTACCAGCGGCCTGCGCTCGGATAAACAGGGAGATTCTCCTTTATGGGGGTCGATTTCGTCGCCGTGCAGGTAACGATGGGTACTGTCTTACGGGAGATTTGTGTGAGCGACGGGGCGACTCAGAGGCAGTCCATCTGATGCGCAGGCCTTTCTGGTCTATCGTGTCTATCTTCATTCTCTTGTTCGTCAAACTTGACAGACAAAATCGACCAGAGGAACCAGATAGATCAGATCGCCACCACGCGCTGTGAATGGGTTTCGGGTATATTCTCTTTCTTCTGGCAACCTACGCCGGGCACATCATGTTGGCCGGAGTATCGGTTGACCGCAGTTTCTAGTGCGCGTATCATCAACACCTGACTGTTCGATCACATCCGCGCCGGAGGAGGCTCTCGTGGAGAATCCAGTCGAAGACCAGCCGGTCCTTAATCACATTCAGCGCCTGGTCGAAGAAGAGCATCGATTGCATGAGCTACGGGCTCACCCCAGGGCCGATCGGAAGCGGCTCGTGAAAGTCCAGATTGAGCTGGATCAGTGCTGGGACCTCTTGCGCCAACGCCGTGCTCTTCGCGATGTCGGGCTCGATCCAGACGAAGCGGAAGTTCGCCCGCCTGAGGTCGTCGAGAATTATGAGCCGTAGGGATTCGTTGTCAGCACCTGGACGATAGCCACTCAATGGAAACGGCGGGTGCTGGCCGCTGACTGTGAACGCCGACCTGGTCGTCGGATTCACGTGCAGGAGTGTGATTGATCACAAGACCGTGCTAAAGGAGCAAGCGATGAACGACTGACGCGATCAGCAGTCAGCGTTCAGCCATCAGCGACTTCAATCGCATCTCGCCTCTCACTGAAAGCCCGAAACGTTTCACCTCTCACGTTTCATATTTCACGAGCGGAACGCTCCGCCACATCATCTACCGTCTCCCAAGAAGAAAGAGCATATGGCCCAGACAATCAGAACTCTCTTTGTTCGTGCTATCAACAAGCGCATGCCATAAGCTCTCATCTCGGGCAGATTCAGCCACGAAAACCGTCCACCGGGCCTGAGCTCATTCTCATCATCCGTCGCTCCTGAAGCGTCGTTCGTAGTGTGAAGAATTTCTTCGCTTGCGAGATGCGCTTCAGGATATACAGTTCACGTTTGGCGCAATACGCGACATACGTGTGACGAAATCCGTGCGTCGTTCGACACGCGCAGTGGGGGACCAAGCAAGGCACCTCTCTTGGAGAGGGTGGCCGGTGAGAAGAGCCAGGATCGATGAGCCTAGGAGAGCTATCCTCACGTGAGACATAAAGGACATGGAATGTTACGAATTGTGTTGCGGTTGGCTGTGGTTGGACTCGCGCTATTTTTTCTTTTCCCCTGCTTGAGCCAGGCGGAGGAGATCCGATTGAACAGCATCGGGGTACGGGGAGGCGTCAGCGGGAGCTCTCCTATTGGAGAAAAGGAGTCGGAATATTTTCAGGAGTATGACGTGATAGCACACTGGTCACTCCCCTTGGGGTGGTACTCCGAATCGGGATGGGGAGTCGGCACAAGATTGATGGGGAGTGCGGGTGGCCTGACGGCAGGGGGAGATGCGGCATTTATTAGTACGGCGGTTCCAGGGCTTGTGTTCGGGAAAAAAGATGGCTGGCTCTCAATAGAAGTTGGAGGAGGGGGCGCACTCCTCAGTCAATACCACTTCGCAAATCAGAATATGGGGGGCACGTTCCAGTTTGTGTGGGATCTTGCGGCCAGAGCGAAGGTCTATGGGGGGGTCGGCGTGGGCTATTGGTTTCATCATATGTCCGATGCGGGTCTCTACGGGCACGACGCACATGGAGTCGATTTACATATGATTGAGGTCAGCTATCGGTTCTGACAGTATCAGCTGCTCTCGCAGTCCCGTCCGATCCAGTCTCTCCAGCCGCCTACCGATCTGAGCCGCATCGTTTGTGAACCGTCTCTCGTCTCTCGCGACTGAAACGATCCGCCGTCAGCGTTCAGCTATCAGCTCACGTTTGTCGAAATCCGTGCTCGCCTGGTTAAAGGGCGCGTCCCTGGGCAAAGAGGCTGTCTTGGCAGCCTCAGCGCAGGTGGGTGAAATAGCCGTCGAGGTTGGGTGGTGAGAAGGGTGCGGAGTGTGATCCAGGAAAATTGAGAACTGGGGCCGCTCACCGGCGCGCAGAAGGGGATTGGCGATCGTCCTATTGTGCCCCTTCTGAGATCTGCCAGAATCGGGAAAATTCTTGCGGGCTGTGGTGTCCCATGGCACATCTAGAGCATGCGCGTGATGCAGCAACGGGCTTGGAGCAGCCTCGGATGTGGTGTACTTGTGGCCATTGTCTTGAGCGCGTGCGGAACACTGCCTACCACCTCGATGAAACATAAAACGGATCCGGACGCTGCCAGCTCAGGAGTCGTGCAGTCCCTCCAGAGACAAATCAAAGAGCGGGATAAGTATATCGCGGAGCTAGAGTCACGACTGGATGCGCTGAAGGTTATTGATCAGGATATAGAGAAACGAAGAAACTTCAGCCGTCCACCTGCAACGGTGACACCTGCCGACAACCTGTTCCCGTAGCTGTAGACACCTAGCAACGACTTCGACATATCTAGAACTGACGGAAGGTCAGGTTGCCCCTGTTTTTTAGAGACCACGGGCAACATCCATTCATACATGAGAAGCCCTGGGGTGTTGGAGGTGCGAGATCGCATGAAGATGGAAGGGAGACCAGTGCCGCGGGAGGTGAGCAGAAATCGCAGCGTTTATTTTTCTTGCCTCTTCTTCTGAAGCACATTCACCCGCTACCTGGGGTCGGCGCTCCGATGTTCGTCTAGCCTTGCGAGTACCTGATGCGCCGCTGGAACCTGCTGGACGGCAGCCTGTGTCAGCCAGAGTCGAGCTTGCTCTTCATCCTTTGCCACTCCGCGCCCATACGCGTACATGACTCCGAGCACGTACATCGCTTGTCCATTGCCGGCCTCTGCCAGGCGCTGTAGGCCGTCAGAAGCTTTGACGTACCAACTCACGGACTCCACTGTCTTTGGTCCGCCGAACTGCGCGTAAAAGCGGCCGAGACGATACTGGGCAAATGCATCGCCCTGTTCAGCTAAGCGAACGTCGGGGTCCGGACTCGAGACCCCTTTGGGGGTCGCCAAGCTCGTTTTTATTTCCTTCCCAGGTGCGGGCAACATCGCACGATTGGAGGAGCGGCCTGCAGGAGCATAGGGATTGGTCGTCGATTCTTGGTCAGTGTAATGCGGTGTCGTGAGTTGTTTGGTATCCGGGGTGGGCATAGAATTGTGCGACCTAGCCAGTTTCCTGCCCTGTGAGGCTTCCGAAACGGTGAACTCACTCAGAGGGGATTGTGTCTCAGAGGAGGATTGTTCCGGTTGCTCACATCCCTCCGGAAAACTGCTAGAAGCCTCCTGGCCAATAACAGTTTGACAGTCCCCTTTGTGGTCGGATGAGGGAACCCAGAGGTTGCTCGCCGACGCAACCCATGCCGCAGCGATGATGAGAAAAGCCAAATGGAATAATCGATGCCTTAGAATCCATCGATCGCTGGGAGGAACCTGTACGAGTCCAGGGTAGCCTTTCGGGGCCATACCTTCTCCCGAATGAATGATTCAATGAATGATTTGATGAAAGTATACCAGGGAGTCAGAGCGCTGTCTTGTGCCCGCGAATCGGAGCATCGCCCTTGAGTGTCTACTGATAAACCCTCATTTCCCATATTCCGTGCTGGCTGTACCGATGGACTACCTCGCAACACTCTGACAGCTCGGATTCACGAAAGAAGGAGAAAAGATGGTGTCGTTCATTTGCGTTTTCTCACATCGACTCAGCCCGCGATACCGTTCATTTCGTCTTGCCTATCTTACAGTCGTCCAGTACCTGGGAGTCTTTCAGATAGATTCCCGATTTTATTTAGCGTAGTGTCTGGTGGGGCGCACCTTCTTTTTTCTGCTAAGGAGACGGAATGATCACTCGACTGTTTGTCATCACCATTCTGTGGAGTTTAGGATTCACGAACTTTGTGTATGCAGAGTGGCAAGCGACTGGTAGCACTCAGCTGTTCAGTCACTATGTTGACCCTGGGAGCATTAACAAAATAGATCACCTTGCCAAGATATGGGTCCTCGATGATTACAAGGTTCCTCAGAAGACGCTTGATGGCAAGCCCTTTCTCTCCGTACGAACACGAGAAGAGTATGACTGCAAAAAAGAGAAAGTTCGGACACATTCCGTGATCGCCCATGCTGACCACATGGGAAAAGGAGTTTATGTGTGGGGCAATAATTATCCCACTGATCCATGGAGACCGATTAGCCGGGGAAGTCTAGACGAGGGGTATCGGAAGATCGCGTGCGGGGAGTAACAGTCATCCTTGCCAGATCCTGAGCTGCGCGATTCATAGACATCCTTTCACGTGCTTCCGGCCTGCCGTTGCACTTGGGCCTGTCGCTGGAACGCTCAGTCTGTCTTGGTCATGCAGAGACGTGGCTCGCTGAGGTCGTAGCTAGCTTCAACTTCATTCCAGAACGGTGTATCCTCACTCTTTGTGTGCAACATCTCGATGGCAGGCTAGTTGTTTCGGCGATCCGTGAGAAAATAGATGCGAGCTTTATTCTCCTTCGCCGAATACCCCGCAGCTTGCTGCGGGGAGCTTTATTTATCGCCCGTCCCACGCCAGCCGTCCACTGCGCCAGGTCCGTGTCGTATGCGAACCGTTGTTCGTCTTTCGTGACTGAAGCGATCAACGTAGTGACGGTGTGAGCGATGGGACGTGGTCAGGGAGGTCCATGTGGAATCGGCTATTGGTAATGGGCTAACTGCTTGTAGAAATTTTTGCACGAGTTTTTGTGGCAGTGCAAAGCCATGTCGATGATGAAATCGCCAACAACAGGAACGGCTATGGAGCCTTGCCGCAAATGCGGCAAGGCTCTGGAATGTGCAAAGCACTTTTCCATTGATACGCATATGTCTAGTGACATGTTCGAGGGGCAGAAAGGCATTCGATCTACATCCCGAGTCACTCATCGCCCATGCCCGTATTGTAAAGACCCCAAGCCTCTTTTTGCGCGAGAACTCCAGACCTATATGAGGACGTTCCTGCGCTTGCTGGTTGCGGCTTCTTTATGCGGACTCTACGTTGTTGTGAATCCACAAATATTTGATCCTCCCAATCAAAGTATGAATTCTATTCTTACTTGGACGAGTGTATTTACAGGAGGGCTCTTTGCTGTCTTTGCCATGCTTAATGGAGTATCGTATTTGATGAAAAAGAATCAGGGGTAATCATTCCAGTGTGAAGCCCAGGTCTTGCAATCACACACGACGTTCCAGCTCTATCCGATTCAGCCCTGCCACTCGCCCACTGATTGGATACTCGTCATTCTTCTCTCGTTGCAGACATGGGTACAGGTTTTTTTGAAATAGGCTTTACGATTCACGAATGTTGAGATTGTTGCATCGGGAATGGCGCGTCCCTGAACAAAGAGACTGTCGTGGCAGCCTCGGGGCGGGGGAGCGCGACGAGCGACTTTTCTGTATTTTGGTAGAGATCAAGAGATCATATGACTGAGCAGGCGAACGAGGAAGCAACGTACCAGGGACCGGCGTTCTTTTCGTACGGATTTCGACCGTTGTTTCTTGGCGCGGCACTGTTTGCCGGTGTGGCGATCCCTGCCTGGATCCTGCTGCTCACCGGAGCCGGCGACTCGGCATTCTACTCTGCCGCGCGGCAGTGGCATATCCATGAGATGGTCTTCGGATTTCTGCCCGCTGTGATTACGGGTTTTCTGCTCACGGCCATTCCCAACTGGACGGACCGGGTGCCGATCAGAGGGCGCGAGCTGATGATGTTGTGCGCCTTGTGGTTGGCCGGACGCCTGGTCATGGCCATTCCGTTTCTCACGCCTCTTCTGTCTGCATGTGTGGATGCGGCGTTTCTGATCGCAGTCGCAGGGTTGGTCTGGCGAGAAATTGCCGTCGCAAAGAGCTGGTCTCATGCGCCGATCGGAGGTCTGATCAGTCTCATTGCCGGCGCCAATATCTTCTTTCACGTACGGGTGCTGAGCGGTGCAGAGATGGATCTTCCCGCGCGGATGGCTCTCGGTTTGGTCATGGTGCTGCTGGCGCTCATCGGTGGGCGCATTATCCCCAACTTTACACGAGATTTCCTGGACGGGCAGGGTATGACGGAACAGCCTGCGCCATTTTCCAGTTTCGATGGTCTATCAGTGGTTCTTCTCGGAGTCGGCGCGGTCGCCTGGATTGTTCAGCCGCAGGCTATGGTAACAGGCTGGATATTGCTAGGTGCAGGCGTCGTCAATTTCGGCCGCTTGTTGCGCTGGTATGGCTGGGTGACGTGGCGTGAGCCCTTGGTGCTGACCCTGCATCTAGGGTATGGGTGGCTGGCGCTGTCGTTGCTGCTGTTAGGAGGCGCGATTCTCGGGTGGGGCCTAGAGTCGGAGGATGCGGTGCACGCGTTTACTACTGGCTCTGTGGGTGTGATGACCCTGGCAGTGATGACCCGCGCCAGCCTGGGCCATACGGGACGTCCCAAACATGCAGGTCCCCTGACGGTCTGCATCTACATTCTGGTCAACGTGGGTGCGTTGCTGCGGGTATTCGGGCCATCCGTTGATCTCTCGATACATTTCGTTCTTGGATTCGCTGCGGTGAGCTGGAGTGGCGCCTATCTGTTATTCGCACTGGTCTATGGCCCGTTTCTTCTTCGCCCGAGCCTCGACGAATGACGTCATGGCGCAGAGGGGAGCACACGGCTGGCGATCGGTTGACAGGGTTGCGGCAAGACAGTAGCCTGGCAACGGCTCACGTTCCTCATTCACCTATGTAGGGTTTTCGTATGACCGAGCCTCAGACCACCAAGCCGGATACCGGCGAGTTCATGAGGAAGCTGCACGAGCGGCCACAGATGCCCTTGGCCGAGTGGCTGCGAGCACCTGCGCACGTGCACTACAAAGCCTTTCGCATGAGCGATCCGCCGGTGCAGAGACCGGCGAGCCGTGACGAGTTCAAGTCTCTCCTGGAGGCCTTCAAGGTCTCTGCTGACGCGATGCTTATTCGTGATGAGTTCGGGTATGGGGTGAAGGTGGCGGAGACCGGTGATCGTTTGATCGTGATCTGGCAAACGCACACAGAGTACTACAGTTATCAAATCTGGCATATTCCCTCAGACCACGCTGGAAAGTTGACCTTTGGCCCGATGACCTTCCCGCAGTATCGGCCCCTCATCGCACAGCTCGGTGCAGAAGTGTGCCGTCTGGATATCTTGCTCATGACCGATCCATTGCCGGCTAGTGAGGCGTTGCGCCCGCACTTTCCAGGGCCGGTCATATATGGCAGCCGGATTCTCGATGAGGAGACTGCGCTGGTCACTAGTTTCACACCTGATGAACACGGGCGCGAGCGCTATTTGGTCAGTGTTGGGTCAAGCCGATCCAGCAGGTCGCACCTGAAAGACGTCGTCGATGCGATTGTCCGGATCGAAACCTACTACCACTTGTTGCTCATGCAGAAACCGTTGTTTATGGCTGCGGTCGATCAGGCCTATAAGTTCGAGCAGGTGCACATGAAGCAGCGTGAAATCATCAGCGGACATATCGGCCACGCCGACTCTCTGACTCTCCAGCGTTGGCTCAATGGACTGACGCAAGATTTATTGAAAACGACTCGTCTGGCCGGCGGGTTGCACTTCGAACTGTCCTCCTCTGTTCCCTACGACAAGATCGTACACCGGACTCTTGCGTCGCTTGACGAGCGCGCGCTTTCCCCCTACCGCCCGTTGTCAGACTATGTCCTCAGTGGAATTACCGGGGTGGCGGAGGGCTATCAACAGCTTCTGAAGAGAATCGACACCCTCCGCAGCGGTTTTGAAGGGGTCATCTCCATCATTCGTGCCCGTGTCGATCTCATGCTCCAATCCCAGAACCTGACGCTCTTGACCAGCGTGGATAAGACAACGAAGAGCCAGGCCATCCTCCAGTACACGGTCGAAGGCTTGTCGGTGATTGTGATTGCCTACTATCTTAGTGGGCTTATGGGCTATATCTTCAAAGGGCTTCATGAGATGGGGTGGCTCCGCAATGCGGATATTGCTGCGGCATTGTTCGTTCCGATCTCGATCGGTCTCGCATTGGGGATTACGATCCTTGGACGAAAACTTCTCCACAAGAAATTCTCCGGCGACCCCACGCCTGTAGCACCGGAGAAGCCTCAGGACTGACAGGAGGCTGAAACGGTTCGCCGGAATAAGAAGACCATCGTTGGGTCTCTCTGGTTAATCCGGTCTGTCTCGTGTGTTCGGTTGAAGGAAACTAACCGGATCAAGTAGAGAAACCAGATAGACCAGTTCAAGGCACAATGCCGCTCACTTCTTGACCTTGCTCTTTCGCCTGGATACGCTGCTGTCATCTCTCAATGAGGCAGGCATCTATGATTTTTGTTACCGGCGGTGCCGGCTATATCGGTTCACATACCTGTGTGGAGTTGCTCGACGCGGGCTGTGACGTCACGGTATTCGACAACTTCTCCAATAGCCATCCAGAAGCACTGGCGCGAGTGGAGCGAATCACGGGGAAGAAGCTGCGTTTGGTGCGAGGCGACATCCGAGACCGTGCGGCTCTGGTGATGGCTCTGCGGGAGAGCGGGGCAAGCGCGGTGATCCATTTCGCCGGCCTCAAGGCTGTAGGGGAGTCGGTGACACAGCCGTTGTCCTACTACGACAACAACGTGGTCGGCACCCTGCGCCTACTGGAGGCGATGGGGGAGTGCGGAGTGAACACTCTGGTGTTCAGCTCTTCTGCCACCGTCTATGGTGACCCGATTCGGTTGCCGATCACGGAAGATCACCCGCTCTCTGCCACCAATCCCTATGGTCGGACGAAGCTGATGATTGAGGAGATCTTGCGCGATCTGCATCGCAGCGATGCCTCCTGGCGGCTCGGCATTCTGCGTTATTTCAACCCGGCAGGTGCCCATGCGAGCGGCTTGATCGGGGAAGACCCTCAAGGCATTCCCAATAATTTGCTGCCCGTCGTGACCCAGGTAGCAGTGGGGCGACGAACATGCCTCAACGTGTGGGGTCATGATTACCCCACTCCGGATGGGACCGGAGTGCGGGATTATATCCATGTGGTGGATTTAGCCTTGGGCCACCTCAAAGCACTGAAAGCTCTGGAGCAACTACAAGATACGGACGGATGCCTGACTGTGAATCTGGGCACGGGTACAGGGTACAGCGTGCTGGATATCGTGAAGGCGTTCGAGCAGGCAAGCGGACGGGCGGTGCCGTATACGATTGCGCCACGACGCCCCGGCGACATTGCCTCTTGCTATGCTGATCCGCAACGAGCATTTGAGTTATTGGGTTGGCGGGCGGAGCGCGGGCTCAATGCGATGTGCGCCGATGCCTGGCGCTGGCAACATGCGAATCCCTCCGGCTATATTGGTCTATCTGGTTGATCTGGTCTATCTCGTTTATTTGGTTGAACTGGGCTGAGCAGATAAACCAGAGAAACAAAACAAACCAAATGAATCCGTCTCGCCCGTCCCGCTCGATGATCCTTCTGATTCACTCTGGGCAATCGATAAGATAGCGAGGTCGCGCGGCCAGGTCTGTGGCGATCTGCTGAGCGTGGCAGGGGGGAATATCTTCCTTCAGTCGCCTCAGGAGTCTGAGAACCTTCATGGTGGGAGGCACCTCGCATATCCATAGGTGTGTGCCGGACTCCAGTTCTTCGATGTGTCGTTGCACGCGAAACCCTGGGTACTCCATGAAATACGCGGATAAAAATCCTCCGATGGCCTGTACTACCCAGGGGTTCGCAGTGGCATAGCGGTAGCTGATCCGAAGTTCAACCACTTGTACCGGCTCGTGTTCATCCATCGTGATACGAGAGTATAGCCTGTTGAGATGGTGGAATCGTCCTAATTCCTTCTGCACGTCGTGAACTCCCTTGACCCGATCCGGTTCTCAGGGTAGGGTCTCACCATGTGTGTGTGCGTCTGGCTGGTATCTTGCCGTTCGCACGATACACGTCACAGGTACGATCGGTTGAATGCCAAGTGGGTGATCGCCAACTATGAACATTGCCATTATCGGTGGAGGGCCGGCCGGGCTCATGGCTGCGGAGGCGGCGAGTGCCGCTGGCGCGCAGGTCGATCTTTATGATGGCATGGCGTCAGTCGGTCGAAAATTCCTCCTGGCCGGAAAGGGCGGGCTGAATCTCACGCACTCGGAGTCGTCTGAGAAATTTCTCTCGCGTTATGGAGCACGTCGTGCACAGATTACGCCGTTGCTCTCGTCGTTTGGACCTGACGCGCTTCGATCATGGGCCCGTGGCCTTGGCATCGACACATTTGTAGGCTCTTCAGGACGCGTCTTCCCCACCGATCTCAAGGCGGCGCCATTGTTGCGCGCGTGGCTCCGTCGGTTGCGCCAGACCGGGGTGCGATTCCACATGCGCCATCGGTGGTCAGGTTGGGATGCGCAGGGGGCTTTGTGTTTTGTCACGCCAGAGGGAAACCGCTCGATCGAGTCCGATGCAGTGGTACTTGCGCTGGGCGGAGGCAGTTGGCCGAAGCTCGGCTCTGATGCTTCGTGGGTACCGTTGCTGGAAGAACGCGGGCTTCACCTTGCGCCGTTGCTGCCAGCGAACTGTGGTTTCGATGTGGGCTGGAGCGAGCATTTTCGGACGAAGTTTGCGGGGCATCCGGTCAAGTCGGTTGCAATAGTTGTGCGGAATGATGCCGGTGCTGAATCCTGGCATCCGGGGGAATTCGTGATCACGGAGACCGGCGTGGAAGGCGGTGTGATGTATGTGGTGTCCGCCTCTCTTCGCGACGAGATTCTGGCGAAGGGTGTGGCCACATTACGCCTTGATTTGGCGCCCGATCGCGATGGGCCGCGCCTGACTCACGACTTATCGCGGCCGCGCGGCAAACGCACGATGGCGACTCATCTTCAACGGCAGGCCCATATTGAAGGTGTGAAAGCGGGACTGCTGCGTGAAGTGGTCTCGAAAGAGGATTTCGCGGATCCGGTTCGTCTAGCGGCTGCGATTAAGGCGTTGCCCTTGCGACTCGTCGCGCCACGCCCACTGGAGCAAACGATCAGTACGGCTGGTGGAGTCAGGTTCGAAGATCTGGATGAACGATTGATGATCTGTAATCTTTCCGGGGTGTTTTGCGCCGGTGAAATGTTGGATTGGGAAGCGCCGACAGGGGGCTATCTGTTGACCGCCTGTTTTGCCACAGGCCGAGCGGCAGGCGCCGGAGCAGTAGCCTGGTTCACAGCCAAGAAGGCTTCATGCAGGACTGGTGTGTGAGCGGCTGGTGGGGAGGTGTTTATCGAGAAACAGCCGCAGGCCCGTCGACGGCTCCGATGGATCGGTATTTTTGGTCACGTTGAGTTAGCAATTGAGGGATGGAGAGTTCATTGAGCTGGGCAAGTTGGTTGCTGAGGGATTTGGCAACACGCTCGGCAATGGCATGGGGATCTCGATGGGCGCCGCCAAGCGGTTCCGGAATCACTTCATCGCAGATATGGAGGTCGACCAGGTCTTTTGCCGTCATCTTCAGAGCGGCCGCAGCATCGGGAACTTTCGTTTGATCGTCCCATAGGATGGCAGCGCAGCCTTCTGGAGAAATGACCGAATAGACACCATGTTCCAGCATGAGCACGCGATCTGTGACGCCTAATGCCAGTGCCCCTCCGCTGCCACCTTCACCGATGACGATGGAAATAATCGGGACTGCAAGCCGGGACATGACAAACAGATTGCGGGCAATGGCTTCAGCCTGGCCGCGCTCTTCGGCGCCGATGCCGGGGTAGGCGCCCGGTGTGTCGATAAAGGTCACAATGGGGCGCCCAAACTTTTCAGCCATCCTCATGAGACGCAGGGCTTTTCGATAGCCTTCGGGGTTCGGCATGCCAAAGTTCCGTTGCATCCGTTCTTTGAGGGTTTTCCCCTTTTGATGGCCAATGACCATGATCGACCGGTCGTTGAATCTCGCGAAGCCTCCGACGATGGCACGATCGTCGCCAAAGGTACGGTCCCCATGGAGCTCAAGAAAGTCCCTGAATAGAAAACTAATATAATCGAGGGTGCTGGGTCGCTGGGGATGTCGGGCGAGTTGCGTTCGCTGCCAGGGAGTCAGTTTGCTATAGAGCGTATGTTCGACCTGGGCCAGCTTCATCCGCAGTTTGCGAATCTCATCCTGGGGAGTCGATTTCCCGGCAGGAACGGCCGCGAGTTTTTCGATCTTTTCTTCGATCTCGCGGATCGGCTTTTCAAACTCGAGGTAATCGTGCATAGTCGTCTACGGATTCGATACTCGGGGAGGGACTATAGATACCCTACCCTGAATGAGGCACTACGATAGCAGGAAAATGGCCCTTTTGCCTAGTACTTCTTCAACGTCTGCCACAAATCGTTCGCTGGGGGTGACAGTCAGGTGAGGGAGCGGGGCCGTCTCGGCTTCTAGCCCAGAATCCATTCGTAACGTGAGCGAGACGGTCGTGCCTCCAGGGTGACGTAGAAAGATCTCGCGGAGGCGCGGAAGCTGTTCCGTCACGCCGGGGTGATCCGTCAGTCGAATGTGGACTCGCTTGATCGTTTGCGCTTGTACCTCGGCGAGCGGCTCGATTTTACTCCCTCGAATCTTCGTGCCTTTATCACCCCGGTCTACCGTGCCCGTAATACGCACGAGGCGTTCCGGCACCAGTAAGTCTGTGGCATGTTTGTAGAGGTCAGGAAAGACGATGATCTCGACCACACCCTGGAGGTCTTCCAGTGTGAGATAGGCCATCCGGTCGCCCTTCTTGGTCAGCATGTTTTTGACGGTGGTGATGATTCCACAGAGTTTTACTTCCCGACCGTCCGACAAATCTGGCAGGCTGATGGTTGAGGCCGTGGCGAGTGCCTGGATGGTGGCTTCATAGCGCGCCAACGGATGGGAGGAAATATAGAAGCCGGTCAGCTCCCGTTCGTGTTTCAACCGCTCGTTTTGGTCCCATTCCGGAATGTTGGGCAGCGGCGGCATGGCCGGATGCTCCACAGAGTCTTGTCCGTTCAGCTCATTGCCGAAAATATTGGTCTGCCCCAGATCCCGCTCGCGCTGCGCAGCTGCACCGTCCTCGACGGCTTGATCTACGACTGCCGCCAGTTGAGAACGTTTTGCGCCGGTCGAGTCGAATGCGCCGGTCTTGATCAGCCCTTCGAGCATGCGCTTGTTCACTTTATGGAGATCGACGCGCCGACAGAACTCAAAGAAGGACTTGAAGGGGCCGGCTTCATTCCGGATCTCGATAATCGATTCAACAGCGCCTTCGCCGACATTCTTGATAGCCGCCAAGCCGAACCGGATTGCGTGATCGACCACGGTAAAATTCTTATGGCTTTCATTCACGTCGGGGGGCAGCACCTTGATATTGAGGTCGCGGCATTCGGTGAAGTAGCCGACGATCTTGTCGGCGTTGCCCATGTCGGTGGTCATCAGGGCGGCCATGAACTCGGTCGGGTAGTGCGCTTTCAAATAGCCGGTCTGGTAGCAGACGACGGCATAGGCCGCGGCGTGTGACTTGTTGAACCCGTAGCCCGCAAACTTCTGGATCAGTTCGTAGAGTTTTTCCGCTTTCTTGTCGGGGATCTTGTTCGACTTGGCGCCGGTCAGGAACTGCGCGCGCAGCTTCTCCATCTCCTCCGGTTTCTTTTTGCCCATCGCGCGCCGGAGGATATCGGCTTGGCCGAGTGAGAAGCCCGCCACCTTGTTCGCAATCGCCATCACTTGTTCTTGATAGACGATGACCCCGTAGGTGTCCTTCAAGATCGGCTCGAGTTCCGGCACTTCGTAGACGATTGGAATCTTGCCCTGCTTTCGTTTGATGAAGTCGGGAATCAGATCCATCGGACCAGGGCGATAGAGCGCGATGATGGCGATGATGTCCTCGAAGCGGTCCGGCTTCAGACCGGTCAGGAGGTCGCGCATCCCGGAGCTTTCCAATTGGAAGAGGCCGATTGTCTTTCCGGAGGAGAGGAGGGCAAAGGTCTTGGGGTCGTCGAACGGCATCTGCTCCATGACCAAGGGTGGATCGCCTGGATGGGTGTCATTGACCAGTGTTTCGGCGCGTTTGATCATCGTGAGCGTTTTGAGGCCCAGGAAATCGAATTTGACGAGCCCGATCTTTTCGACATCTCCCATCGAATATTGGGTGATGATTTCGTCGTTGGCTCCTTTGTAGAGCGGCACGTGATCCGTGAGCGGCCCTTCTGAAATCACCACGCCAGCGGCGTGAGTCGAGGCGTGCCGGGCCAGTCCTTCGAGGGAGCGGGCGATGCCCATCAGCTCTTTGACCCGCGTATCGGTCTCGACGAGATCGCGCAGTTTCGGTTCTTGCTCGAGCGCCTGCTGAAGTGTCATGTTGAGCTGATTCGGTACGAGTTTGGCCACGCGATCGACTTCAGCATAGGGAATTTCCAGCACACGGCCCACATCACGGATCGCGGCTTTCGCTCCGAGCGTCCCGAACGTAATGATCTGGGCGACGTGGTCCTTGCCGTACTTGTCGACCACGTAGTTGATGACCTCGCCCCGGCGTTCCATGCAGAAATCCATGTCGATATCGGGAAGGGACACGCGCTCGGGATTCAGGAACCGTTCGAATAAGAGCGTGTAGACAAGGGGATCGAGGTCCGTGATACGCAGCGCATAGGCCACGAGACTCCCTGCGGCGGAGCCTCGGCCCGGTCCGACCGGAATGTGGCGCGAGCGGGCAAACTTGATGATGTCCCACACGATGAGGAAATAGCCGGCAAACCCCATCGAACAGATGATCGTCAGCTCTTCACGCAGGCGAAGCTCATAGGTGGCTGGCAGGATCTTGCTGGGTCTTTCTTGCAGTCTGGCAGCCAATCCCTCCAGCGCCAGGCGCTCCAGATACGTTTCTCGCGTGAACCCTTCGGGAACGGTGTATTGCGGGAGATGCGTTTTGTTCAGCACCAGTTGGAGGTCGCAGTTGTCCGCAATCCGACAGGTATTGCTGACGGCATTGGGGAACTCGACAAAGGCGGCCGAGACTTCTTCCGTGGATTTCACGTATAGCTGATCCGTATCGAACTTCATGCGATTCTGATCACTGATCGTCTTGCCGGTTTGCAGACAGAGCATCAGCTCGTGCGGGCGAAAATCTTCTTTCTTGAGGTAGTGGCAATCATTGGTGCCGACCAGAGGGATATCCATGTTCTTGGCGATCTCGAGCAGGCCACTATTCGCGACTCGCTGGTGGTCCAACCCGTTGGCTTGCACCTCAAGATAGAAGTGTTCCTTCCCGAATATTTCCTGAAACTCCCCAGCGACAGCCATGGCGCCAGTCATGTCCTTCTGCCCAATGAGGTACGGAATCTCGCCGCTCAAGCAGCCGGATAGGGCAATCAGCCCTTCATGGTGCTCTTTCAGAATTTCCTTATCCATCCGTGGTTTATAATAGAATCCTTCGAGATATGCTTTACTGACTAGCTTTATCAGATTCTGATAGCCAGCCAGATTTCGAGCCAGGAGAATCAGGTGGTAGTAGTCGTTGTGCGCGAGACCGCTGTCTTTCTTTGCGTGTCGGCTACCGAGCGCCATATACGCTTCGCAGCCGATGATGGGTTTGATGCCGGCATCGTTGGCTTTGCGGTAGAACTCAATAGCTCCGAACATGTTGCCATGATCGGTCATCGCTACCGCAGGCTGGCCAAACGCTTTGATCTGTTGGACGAGTGGTTCGATCTGATTTGCACCGTCTAAGAGACTGAATTGGGTGTGCAAGTGAAGATGAACGAAGGACGAAGCCATGGCCGGATTCTAGGAGGGCAGGGAAGGTGAAGTCAATGAAGAGAGAATATATCCGAGCGCCTGTATCATGAACAGTCAAGTAGTATGTGTTCCGAGAAACCATTGCCCCTGTTATCTTGGTTATGCACAATGTATAGATGCATGACCTGCGCTTCGAATGGGATGAAGCCAAAAGCCGCCAAAATATCCGGAAACATGGAGTCTCCTTTGGGGGAGGCCCAAACGGTGTTTTTGGATGACCATGCGATTCGATTCTACGACTCGGATCATTCACGCGATGAAGATCGGTTCATCATGCTCGATATGAGTTTCAAGCTTCGGACCTTGGTGGTATGCCATTGTTTCAGGGAAAACGACGCTGCAATCAGAATTATATCGGTAAGGAAAGCGAATCGATATGAGGCCAAGCACTACGGGAGGTGATGCAATGAGAGCACAATATGATTTCTCGAAGATGAAGGGGGAAAGAACCCCTACCGCGCTAAACTGAAGCAGCCCATCACCATCCGTCTAGACAAGGCGACTGTGGCGTACTTTAAAGGGCTCGCAACGGACATCGGATGCCCTACCAGAATCTCATCAATCTGTACTTGCGGAACTGCGCCATCCATCAGAGAAAACTCGATCTCAAGTGGGCCTCATAAAAAGCCGTGACAGCGGATCGATCTGATTCGTCCCACGCACCCCGTTGGCCCATTCTGGGAGAGAAGGGGGGGCATAGCAAGCTCGGTTTGGATTCTGTGGCATAAGGCTCACTTGTTGGTACTGGGCCATGTGCAACTTCTTGCTTCCCGGATCGACCAGGATACCGAGGTTGTACTAGAATCTTGAGCCCAGAGATCATGCAAATAGATTTGTGTTCGCAACTCCGTGAGAGGATATCCAATGACGAAGACAAAAACTGCACGAGCAACAGCGAAGAAGTCTGGCGCTGAGGCTATTCCAAAACGTAGTGTGGTTCCCGATCGACTCGATCTGCGTGACAGAGTCTACATGCCGCCGGTGGCAGTGGTGCCAGGCTTGGCGCTTGATTTGAAGACGAGCATCCCTGTGTTCAATCAGGGACAGACCAACGCCTGTACGGGCTTCGC
>JAYTTD010000162.1:0-3758 GCA_043745235.1 Nitrospira sp.
GTATCGGCAGTTCGAAAGCGAGTTCACCGGGGTCGATGCCGAGATCCTCACCTCGCAGATTCCCGGCGGCATGCTCTCGAATCTCGCCGCGCAACTGACTGAACAGAATGCGCTCGACCGGATCAAAGAAGTCCTGGATGAAGTGCCACGCGTCCGAAAGGAAATGGGCTATCCCCCGCTCGTCACCCCAACCAGTCAGATCGTGGGCACCCAAGCCACGCTCAACGTCCTGACGGGCGAACGGTACAAAGTCATCACCACGGAAACCAAGAACTACTTCCTCGGGCTCTATGGACGGGCGCCGGGACCCCTCGACCACGACATCATGGCCCGCGCGATCGGAGACGACCAGCCAATCAAGACGCGGCCCGCCGATCGCTTGGAACCTGAACTCGAAGCCGCTAGAAAAGATTTGCCCGCCTCGGCCACCACAATAGAAGATCAGCTGTCGTTCACCCTATTCCCCACGATCGCGCGAGACTTCTTTGAGGCACGCGAGAAGGGGGACCTGACGCTGGAGCCCCTCGAAAGCTTCTCCTCCAGTGGATCGGCTACGGCCACGGAACTCCATTTAGCCCCGGCCGAATTCAACGTCACGGTTCACGGCGAAACCTACCATGTACAGGTATCCGGTTCCGGACGAAAGGTCGACGGCCGCAAACCCTATTACATCCGGGTCAATGACAAACTCGAAGAAGTCTCGTTAGAGCCGATCCAGGAGATCCTGGCCGGCGTGCCGGAGGCCCCCGACACCGGTACCAGCGCGAAACGCAAAAGGCCCAGGCCATCCAAGCCAGGAGACGTGGCCCCACCGATGCCGGGGCGCGTCGTCAAGGTGCTCGTCAAGATCGATGCCGTGGTCAAGGCTGGTACCCCGCTTCTGATCATCGAGGCCATGAAGATGGAAAGTCAGGTCCCGGCACCGATTGACGGAACCGTCACCGCCATCCTGGTCGCCGAAGGCGACAACGTGAAGACAGATGAAACAGTCATCCAGCTGGAGTAGTCTGACAAACTTGGGTATCTCTGGTCGCGCATGCGGACAGCCGTACATTGCGCTGTGTCTTGTTAGTCTGTTGTGTCACATCATGACCGCCTGCTCGTCTCCATCGTCAATTCCGGCGCAGTTTGACGCCATTGAGCGCATACCCATTCACACCGTCCTCGTCCACGACCAGCGGATCGCCTATCTGGATGTCGGCGCAGGCCCGCCGGTTATCCTGATCCACGGCTTCGGAGGATCGATGTGGCAATGGGAACATCAGCAGCACGCGCTGTCGCAGCACTTCCGCGTCCTCACGCTCGATTTGCCCGGCGCAGGGCTGTCCGATAAGCCTGAGATTGATTACCGTCCTGATCAGATGTTGGACTACTTTGTCGGATTCATGGACGCCGTGAAGATTCCGCAGGCCACGTTAGTCGGCAATTCCATGGGCGCCGGTTTGGCCATCGGTATGGCGCTGGCACACCCTACACGCGTCGCTAAGCTCGTCCTGATCGACGGGTTGCCACAACACGTCATGGAGAAACTCACCAGCCCATCAGTCAGACGGGCCCTAGAAACCAGTGCACCCTCCTGGCTCGTCTCATTCGGCAATATGCTGTTCGGCGGACTGATGACCGAGTCCATTTTAAAAGAAATCGTGCATGACCCGGCACTCCTCACCCCAGCCGTCATTGAGCGATCCAATCGAAACCGTCAGCGCCCTGGACTCATCAAACCTATTCTGGCCGTCAGAGAAAATCTTCCGTTATGGGAATCTGGGTTTGCTATGCGCATCGGTGACATTATCCAGCCCACGCTGCTGATCTGGGGGGAAGAAGATCGGGTGTTCCCAATCGCCGTCGGCAAAGAACTCCACCAGACCATCAAAGGATCACAATTCATCGGCATATCCACGGCAGGACACATCCCGCAGTGGGAACGGCCGGATGTGGTCAACCAGGAACTCATCACCTATATTCGTCCCTAGAAGCATGTTATTCTCTTGCGTTAGGCATGAGGCTCACGAGGTTCTGCAATGCCGAAACAGTTTTTTACATCCTGCGCATGACGCAAGCGCACACCAACGTATGGTTGATAAATGGTTACCGTCATTTCACGAAGGAGGGCATGATGAGGGCAGCACATCACGTGATCATTGGGGCCGCACTGTGCATGACGCTCGGGTTCACCGGATGCGGAACGACCGGCGGCGCCAGTTTTCTCTACAAGAACATCACCGTCGCTGACGGCAGCACTGTGGCGGGGGACGGCAATAAGGTCCTCTTCAAAGGAACCCCTCTAGCCCTCTCAGGAACCGGCATTAAAGTCGGCGACCCCCTCCGGGAGGTGAATCTGACGCAGACAGACCTGTCGCAGATCTCCATCGCTGAGACAAAGGGTAAGGGCAAGGTCCGGATCATCAGCGTCGTCCCGTCGCTCGACACCCCGGTGTGCGAACAGCAGACCCACTACCTGAGCGAGAAGAACAAAGGCCTCGACAAGATGGTCGAACTGGTGACCGTGAGCCTTGACACACCTTTTGCTCAGAAACGATTCGCGGGAGAAGCCCATATCACCAACGTGACCTTCCTCTCGGACCACCGAGGTGCCGAATTCGGGATGGCCTATGGACTCTTTCTCAAGGGCCCCCACGTCCTGGCGCGTACCGTCATGGTCATCGACGCCCACAACACCGTGCGGTATCTGCAAATCACTCCCGAACTGACCCAGCTGCCGAATCTGGATGAGGCCTTCGCCGTGGCCAAGTCATTGATCACCGGAAGCTAGGTCGAACACGGCACGGTTGAGACCCACGCGCATGTTGTTCGAGGTTCCGCGTTCGAGGTGTTGAAACTTCGAACGTGGAACCTCGAACTGTTCTCTCAGAACCTGAACGTCAGCCTGTATAGACAGGAATTTTGATGGCCCAGTACGATCTTCTCGTTATAGGGACTGGGCCCGCCGGCCAGAAAGCTGCAGTTCAGGCCGCCAAGCTCGGCAAGAAAGTCGGCATCGTCGAGCGCAAAGAAGCCGTCGGTGGCGTCTGTACCAACACCGGCACCATTCCCAGCAAATCTCTCCGCGAAGCGGTCCTATATCTTGCGGGGGCTCGCCAACGCACCATATATGGAGCCGACTATCGCCTAAAAAAAACGATCACGATCGAAGACCTTGCCTTTCGCACCAACCACATCATCAAGAACGAAATTGAGGTCGTGCAGAACCAGATGGCGCGCAATGGCATTGATCTGCTCTACGGAGAGGCCCGCTTCCTCGACCTTCACCGGCTCCGCATTCAACGAGCCGGCACGTCGGTTGACCATCATGCGCACGTGATCGTCATCGCCGTCGGGACCGAACCCGCTCGGCCCGTCGAGATTCCCTTCGACGACGACACTATCATCGATACCGACAGCTTTCTCACGCTCAAACACCTTCCGACATCGATGGTCATCGTCGGCGGTGGCGTGATCGGCACCGAGTACGCGTCGATTTTGGCCATGATGGGCGTGCCGGTGATTCTGATCGACAAGCGGCCGCGCTTACTGGAATTTATCGACGCCCAAATCATCGACGCCCTGCAACAACATATGACAGACATCGGCGTCACGCTCTACCATGAAGAAGAAGTGGTCGCGATCCGGAAAGAGTCTGATGGAAAGGTCACAGTCTCGCTGATGCACCGAGCACCGATCACTACCACGACACTCATGTATGCCATCGGCCGCATCGGCGCCACGAAGGACTTGAACCTGGAGGCCGTCGGTATCAC
>JAYTTD010000163.1:0-3737 GCA_043745235.1 Nitrospira sp.
CAACCTCGCGTCGGGTGCCTATACGGATCGCTACGGCTTTCAGGGCGGCCAGTGGGACTCCACCGTCGAGTTGGCCCACTTCGGCGACCGCTGGTTCAACCCCGTCACCCAACAGTGGACGAGTGAGGATCCGTTGGGCCTGTCGCCGGACTCCGATCCGCGTCGCTTCGTAGGCAACGGACCGACTAACGGCATGGATCCGAGCGGACTGTGGCTGATCACAACGCACACGGCTGTTGACCAATGGGTCGACGCACTGAAAGCAGTTGGAATCAAAGCCGAAAAGCAAGGCCTGACTGGTGTTAGGGGCAGATACTATGTGTATATTCCCGACGAGGATTTCGCCAAGGTCGAAGTGTTCACCCAGAAATTCTGGGGCGCGGATAAGAACAGCAACATCTACAAGGAACTGACTTCAGGCGACAGGCATGTATTGGGCGATAAGGGACTGGAAACGGACGGGATGGCTCTCGACCAAGATCATCTCGTCGAGATCCTCAAGTACCGCGCAGACAAGCGCGGGCTTCCGAAGAATACATTCAATCCCGGCGCTCCGCGCAACGTTACACTCGATTCCATCCAAGCTGGCGGTGAGACCGTTCGAGACGCCGCAACCGTGATGTCGAATGAATTCACGTTCCGTCAGATTGACTCCTTGAACAAGAAGTCCGCGGAGTTACTGGCTGAGAATCCGGCTCTCAAGGATTCACAACTTGCTGCGATAGTGGCTCGCGAGTGCCTGACAACAGCCGCGACTGCTGGAACTGCAACCTTGGTACTGAAAGGAGGCACCAAGGTTGCCGGGGTAATCGTTACAAAAACGCTGCCTGCTGGTGCTACCTGTACGGTTAAGACCGTCGGGAAAGCCACTCAGACAGCGGTGACCCTCTATTTGGCAGGTGATCAGGTCATCCATACCGCCAAGGCCGCGGAAGGAGCTTGGGACGCCATTCATCGCACCCCGCCGGCGTCTGACGAAGAGATTGTCCAGAAGCTCACACAAGCAGGGATCTCCGTCGCGCAGCTTGGATACACCGCAAAAGACTTGGTCAGCATGGCCAAGGCCATGGGGCGGGAAGGGTTTAAGAAGTTCTTTTCCGCCTGCTTCGCCGCCGGCACCGAAGTGCTCACCGATCATGGGTGGAAGCCGATCGAGGAGGTCAAAACCGGGGACATGGTCTGGTCGAGGTCGGAGCAAGGACCTGACTGCCCCTCAGGTTACCGTCGTGTAGGATTGACATTCACCCGATCGGCACCGATTTTGAAACTGACGGTGGATGGCCAAAGTATTCGCACAACTGCCGAACATCCATTCTGGGTGAGAGATAAAGGATGGACGCCGGCGAGGTCTCTCAATATTGGCGACGAGATTGCGGCGTTCGGGGACGTATGGCTTTCCGTCGATAACGTTACGGAGACCGGCGAATATGCCCAAGTGCATAATTTTAGCGTATCGGAGGACAAGACGTACTTTGTAGGAAGCGCCAAATGGAAGTCCGCTGTCTGGGCACACAACAACGAGACCTGCCAGATACCCGGAAACGGGTCGTCCGAACAGCAGAAGGCGACCAACGCGGAGGTGAACCTTGCCGCGGAACTGCAAAGTCTTCGCAGTACTCTTCCACCAAGAGTGCGCGTCAATGGTAAACCCCCAGAGGGAGGCACGGCAGGTGTTGCTAGTACCGATTTGCCACTCAATCAGAAGGTATTCCATGGCGCTTCACCCGGGGGAGGAGGGCCACTTGGAGAGGCTGGTACGATCAAATCCCCCGCCAAAATCGCACGTTCGCTGAAGGATGCGGAAGTGGACTTGGTGAATCAACTTGACAGGGCTATACAGAGTGCCAGAATAACGCCTGAGCAGATGGCGGGGAAAAACGTGCGTATGCATATCGAGCAAGCGGTGTGTCCGACATGCAGACAGGGGCTCTCGGGTAATCCTGTCGAGGCTGGCGTCCTCAAACAACTGAGTGATAAATATCCTCATCTAACATTCCATGTCACAGCAGAAGGTACGCCGGAAGTCCTCCGCTTTCGCGGTGGCAAATACGTTGATAACTAAACGGGAGTGGCCATGTCTTTGACATTCTCTGCCTTGGTTGTCGATGCAGATGAGCCTTCAGCACGCATTACACTTGGAGACAGAGACTATGAATCAAGTGAGCATTATTTCACAATTCAGCGCACTGAGCGGAGGCCGAGTGCCGAAAGCGATTCGACTAGTGACATCTACATCGAGTTTGATGACCAGAGCGGGGGTGGATATGGCGGTATCGAAAGGATCATAGTTACAAGACAACTGCTAACTGTCTCACTCGGAGAGAAGTGGAAAGTGAAGTTTCTCTGCGACCGCGAGATTGTTATCGCGCTGCAGCAAATCAAAGAGACTGATTTTTCCACGATCGTGAGAGTGCTAAAGGTGATCATGGCCGGCTATGACGCGTTATTCAGCTGCCAAGAGTAGATGCGGTTTACTCTACTGAGACCATCGATCTGCTTGGATCCCGGCGTCTGCCGGCGCGCGAGTTGCAGGTACTTCGGCGACTAGGGGCACGTCATGCGGACCGTCGACCGGATGAGCCGCCAGGTCGACCATTTGTACGACGCGGCGGGAACCTGACCGATCGGATTTGGGCCGACGACGGCGGCAGTGGACGAGTGAGGATTCGCTAGGGCTATCGCCGGATAGCGACCCGCGGCGATTCGTGGGCAACGGCCCGACGAATGGGGCCGATCCAAGTGGCAAAGCAATCATTACTGAAACCAAAGAGCAGGCCGAGGCTCTACAGAAGAGGCTGGAACTGCTGACTGGTGTCCGCCTCGCGCTTCGCCAGTTGCCGAGCGGCGACTGGTATCTCGACCCGACGCACGATAGCGCGAAGATCAAGCAAATCGACGATCACATCAAGGCCACGACTGCCGCGCGTAACAATGGCGGCATTGACAAGATGACTGAACTGAATCGGCATCTGCTCTACATGGGAGCGCAATTCGGCAGTCAGATCAATGTGTTTGTGCCGAACAGTGCATCTGAAATCGAGGCTGGGAACGAAGGCGCGCTCCATGTCATCGCGACAGACGACACATCGCGTGCAAAGGGGTGGGCTTCGCGTGGGACAGGCGACTTCTCGGAGGGCTTTGACTCCATCGATTTCCACCTGAATCAAGAAACGGCTCTCTTTCACGAGGAAGTTGCGAAGTTCCACGCGGGGATGAATGAGCGGGAGCGTAAGGAGTTCCTGTTCGGCGTTTTGCAGGGGTTTGTGGGCGATGGATTTACCGGTACGGTGGAAGGCCTTTGGGATCTGGGGAAATACGGGGTCGATGCAACGTATCGTGCCGGGAAGTCGGGTGTTGAAGCAACTTGGAAAACGGCTCAGCAACTCTCCGGGAATCCGCTGAAGGATGTTGAGAACTTCCGGAACAATCTCCAGGACAGTTTCAATGAGCATTTCCAGAAGGAGCAGGATTTCGTACAGGGTGTAGTGGAGCATCTCGGGAAGTTGGGCCATCACCTAGATGCAGTTCATGACAAGTTGTTGAAGGATGTGGTTGGGTATCTGCAGGCATCATCGCGAGGAGAGGACTACACGCTGTCGCCGGAATCGCAGCGGGTGTTGAAGGGCGCGATATACAGGGCGACGAAGTTGGGCGTGGCTGGCCTGCAATTGACGCCGCAGCAGAAGGGTCGGGTGGTGGGTTTCTTGACCTATCAGGTGGCGGAGACCGCGGCACTA
>JAYTTD010000164.1:0-14058 GCA_043745235.1 Nitrospira sp.
ATGCTCAAAAAGGCTGTCCAGCAAGGCCGCAGCGAGCGAAGAGGCGAGGCGTACGCTTCGGTACGTTGAGCCTCTGAGCGACGCGAGAACGCCGCTGGCAGACTTTTTCAGCATCCTGCTAGATTCGCTTTCACGGGAAACCCTATGCTGCTTTCTGACGAACACCTTGCCGAACTTTCTGAGGCCAAGCGCCTTCTTGAGAACCCTGGCCTTGCCGTAAAGATTACCAACCTCGTCGGCAAGCCGATTGAGAAGGGCTTCGAACTCCTGCCTGACAGCTGGAGCCAGCGCATCGGTGTGGCGACCAAGGACGCATTGCTGTTCGCCATGAACGGGGCACTGCTCACGATGGACAACCGACTCGGTGAGGCGCATCCTCGCTGGCACAAGGTTGCGGCGGCCCTCAGCGGTGCAGCAGGAGGGGCATTTGGCATGCCCGCGTTGGTTGCCGAGCTCCTGTTGTCCACGACTATCATGTGTCGTTCTATTGCGGACATCGCGCGTGCGAACGGGGAGTCACTCGACAGTGTGTCTACTCGGTTGGCGTGCATTGAGGTTTTCGCGCTCGGAGGGACGTCGAGGCTGGACGATGCCGCAGAGATCGGCTACTTCGCAGTCCGCTCGTCGCTCGGTCGAGCCGTCGCTGAAGCCGCTGAGTACCTTGCGTCGCACACGTTGGCAGATGAAGGCGCTCCGGCATTGGTTCGCCTGATTACACTGATCGCCGCGCGCTTTCAACTACAGGTTTCGGAAAAGGCCGCAGCGCAGATGGTCCCCATCATTGGTGCTGCCGGCGGTGCCGTTATCAATCTCTTATTCATCGATCACTTTCAAGACATGAGTCGAGGTCACTTCACAATACGGCGTCTTGAGCGCCAGTACGGAACCGAAGCGGTGCGAAGAGCCTACGAACGAATCTAATCCCCTCTCATTCAAGAGATACCGGGCAGCAAGTTGTTCAGTCGTGCGTAGGCATAAAATGTGGACGTCCTGGAATTGTCGGCTCAGTGAAACGGATGGTCTCTGCTGAAAAAACCTGATCGAGGATCAATCTCGATTCTGCCGAAGCGTAGCCTCGGCGTAAAACACAGACTCCCGGTTCCTTTCATCAGACGCCGCTTGACCTATGCCGTGAGGCGGAATAGACTGCCCACTGATGATACGGTCATTTCGGTCCAAAGCGACCGAGTCATTGTTCGCCGATGAAGATGTGCCGCGCTTTCGCGCGTTTGAGCGGATTGCGCGAAGAAAGCTATTAGTGCTCCATCGAGCGACATCACTCGATGATCTCCGGGTTCCTCCTGGAAACCGCTTGGAAGTCTTGAGAGGGAATCGAAGGGGGCAGTATAGTATTCGAATCAACGATCAGTGGAGAATGTGTTTTGTCTGGACCCAGGGTGACGCCTATGACGTCGAGATTGTCGATTACCATTGAGGTGCAGGATGGCACGTAAACGGTTGCTTGAACCGATTCATCCGGGAGAGATCTTGCTCGAAGAGTTCATGAAGCCCATGGACATCAGTATTAACCGGCTTGCCCGCGATATCCACGTGTCGCCGGGCCGGATTAGCGCCATTGTGAACGGAAAGCGCGCGATCACGGCCGATACGGCTCTTCGATTGGGCAAGTATCTGAGGACTTCGTCAGATCTCTGGATCGGACTCCAAGGCGAGTTTGATCTGCGAGTAGCCAAACGTATGGTCGGGTCAGAAATCGAGAGGTGTATTCAGGAGCATGTCGCGTGATAGTGCTTAGGGTCATGATGACCATCCACGGCTTCAAGCAAGTTAACGACACTGTCAATCTTGAATCCGGCCTGATCGGCAAGTACGTTGAGCGCTTTCTCCAAGAGCGAGGCTAACTTCTGTCGAAGCCAGCTTCCGGATGAGGGAAATGTGCCGGGAGTCTTTTCTCAGCGTGACTGGCTCTTCATGGGCGGCGTCTATCTCGTGCAAGCAACCAAACAAACGGCAACATGGCTCGCGTCTGATCACACCCAAGTGGCTTGATCGCAAAGCGCTGGTCAGCATCACGAGGAACGTGGACGAATGATCGAAATCTATACGGATGGCGCCTGTAGCGGCAATCCTGGACCTGGAGGCTGGGGCGCCTTACTACGTTCGGGGAATACCGAAACGGAATTGTGCGGCGGTGAACCGGCGACGACGAACAATCGTATGGAGCTGCTCGCCGTCATTGAGGCCTTGCAGTCGCTCACGGGGCCGGTGGAAGCGCGTGTCTATACCGATTCGCAGTATGTCCAAAAAGGCATCAGCGAATGGATCCATAGCTGGAAGCAGCGTGGCTGGAAAACTGCGAGCAAAGAGCCCGTGAAGAATGAGGACTTGTGGCGTCGCCTTGATGCGCTGACTGTCGGCCACACACTCGAATGGCTCTGGGTCAAGGGACATGACGGTCATCCGGAGAACGAACGTGTGGATGCACTGGCTCGTGCCGGCCTCGAACAGTCGCGCCGTGCCGGCAAGGCGGTCGGCGGTAGGGTAGAAGAGGCGCTCTGCATGGCTACTTCACAGCCGATTCTCGACATCCAACATGCCACGGTCTATCGGGGAGACACGTGCGTCTTCTCTGACTTTTCCTTTGCCCTGCATGAGGGAGAGCATGCGGCGATCATCGGTCCCAACGGAGCCGGCAAGTCGACCCTCCTTAAACTCCTATCCGGTGAAGTCCACCCGCTTCCATTGGACGAGACCAGCATTCGTCTGTTCGGCGAAGTGCAGTGGAATGTGTGGGACGTCCGCAAGCGTTTGGGGATGGTATCCCATGACCTTCAACATCAGTATATGGACCAAGTAACCGGGCTGAAAGTAATTCTGTCCGGTTTCTATGCCAGCATCGGGATCTACGGCCATCAAGATTTTAGTTACGCACAGATCGCTCGGGCAGACGAGATGTTGAAGGAGATGGGTGCTGGTTGCCTAAAAGATAGACGATTCGGGGAGATGTCGACCGGAGAGCAGCGGCGGTGCCTCCTCGGCCGCGCCTTAGTGCATGAGCCGACAGCGCTCGTGCTCGACGAACCGACAAGCGGGCTCGATTTGACGGCGACGTTTCACTATCTGGATCTCGTCCGTGCCCATATACGGAAAGGAAAAACACTGTTGCTGGTGACGCACCACATTCACGAAATTCCGCCGGAGGTGCAGCGTGTCGTGCTCGTGAAGCAGGGGAAGATTCTTCAGGACGGGGAGAAACGCGCGGTCCTCACAGACGCCAACCTCAGTATGTTGTTCGACTGTCCGGTGGCATTGGCACAGGCCAATGGGTGGTACCAAGCGTTGCCAGGATCTTGAAACAGCTTCCCGGCCCGTCTTGTTTATTTGGTTTGTCTTGTTTGTTTAGTTTGTTTGGTTCGAAGAACGAGAGAATCCGAACGAATCAGCTAACCAGAAAAACCAGATCAACTCGTCTCGCCGGTCTCGCGTCCCCACAATGTTTTTTCGTAGCCCGCTAGAGCCGGTTGCTTGCGAAAGTATCGCAGGCCTTCGGATCGCCGGTCTCCAAGCCTTTTCGAAGCCAGGTCATCCGCTGTTCGGAGGAGCCGTGTGTCCAGCTTTCCGGTTGGACATAGCCTTGTCCCATCTTTTGGAGCCGGTCGTCTCCGATGGCGGCAGCGGCTTTCAAGCCTGCTTCGAAATCGCCCCGCTCAATCAGGTTTCGCTCACGCTTGGCGTGGTGGCCCCAGACGCCGGCGAAACAATCGGCTTGCAGTTCCATTCGCACTGACAAGGCATTCCTCTCTCCTTCAGAGGCCTGGTGTTGGAGGCGCGTCACCTTCTCTGCAATGCCCATGAAATTCTGCACGTGATGGCCTACCTCATGGGCGATCACGTAGGCCTGTGCAAAGTCGCCGGGCGCGCCAAACCGCCGCGCCATGTCGTTGAAAAATGACAGGTCGAGATAGACCTTGTGATCGTTGGGGCAATAGAAGGGACCGACGGCTGATGAGGTGGCGCCGCAGGCTGAGCGTACAGCTCCGGTGAAGAGGACGAGTCGCGGGTCTTCATACCGTGGACCCAGGAGTTGTCGCCAAGTAGTTTCCGTATCGGCGAGGACCACCGCAGCGAATTTCCCCAGTTGGTCGTTGGGCGATCCGGTGGGTGCGGATTCTGAGGGTGACGAGGATTCAGTCATGTCCTGCACGCCATTGAGGGTATTGATGAGGGTCAAGGGATTGATGCCGGTGAAATAGCTGACAGCGAGTACAAGGATGATGCCGCCAATTCCAAGCCTCCCCCCTCCGATTCGGGCCGGTCCCATGCCTCGACGATCTTCGATATTGTCGCTTTCTCGTTGTCCTTCCCAGCGCATGAGGACCTCCTGATAGAACTCGGTGTATCGAGCGGGCGGATCAGGCCGGCTCTTTCTCCATGGTCTGAATGAACCTGTTGGCTTCAGCAATGGAGCGGTTCATGTCTCGGACGAGTTGATCGATCTGGGCGTCGACTTCAATTCCTACGCGGTGATCTTGAAGCCGATCACATGATGCATCATAACCGAAGCAGGGGAGAGGGGGAAGGCCCTGATCGGAGCGCACGGCTCGTGCCTATTCGCATGAGGAATCGATGTGATTAGGATTGTGGTGAGATGCCCGATTGAAGAGGGAGGTGCCCACCTACGGTGAGCACCTCCGGAGGAGGAAGGGCTACTTCGTTGAAGACGTGGTGGATTCCAGTTGGCCGGCGATGCGCTTGAGATCTTTGGGGTATAGCACGATCTCAATTCGACGGTTGGATGATCGCCCCTCTTCGGAGTCGTTTGAGGCGAGGGGCTGTGTGTCCGCGTAGCCGACTGCGGAGAGGTACTGACGGTCTACACCGCCCTGATCGATCAGGTAGCGGACCACGGTTGTGGCTCGCGCCGTTGAAAGCTCCCAGTTTGTCTTGAAGCGACTTTGCAACTTCGAACTGATGGACACATTGTCGGTGTGGCCTTCGATTCGAATTTGTTTGTCTGAGATCTGGTTGAGCACGTCACCGACCTGCTTGAGGACTTTCATGCCGGCCGGTTTCACGTGCGCCTGCCCGGAATCGAACAGAACGCGATCTACCATGTTGATTGTCAGGCGGTCGCGCACCTGTTGGATCGTAATGTTTCCCTTCGCAATCTCATCCTGGAGTGACTTGGACAGTTCTTCTTGTGTGCGCGTCAGCCGTTTGATCTCTTCTTCTTTTGCCAGCCGTTCTTGCTCTAACGTCGCGGCAAGTTGTGATTGTTCCTGCCGAAGTTGCTCGCGTTCCTTTGCGATGCGGGCGGCGTCGGCCTCAAGCTCAGACGCTTGCTTCTGTAGCTTGGTGATTTCTTCCTGCGCCGAGGCACTTCCGCTCGCGAACTTCTGCTCGAGATCGATGATTTGACCGCGCACATTTTCGCGTTCTTTGGCCAACGAGGCCGCTTGCTGTTCGGCGGTTTTTCGCTGGGTGGCTTCCTGGTCTAGATTTTTCTGTAGTCCTGCTAATTGCTGTTGCAACTGTGCGGAGGTTTTCTTCTCGGCCTCAAGTTCGGTGAGCGTTTTTGTATGGGTCCCCGTACTCACGCACCCTCCCACGGCTATCGCACATAGTATGGCCAATGCGGGGGCTCGGAGTGGCATGGTTCGATCAATCAACATTCTTTGCATCGTCTCCTCCTTTATATATGGCGAACAGGGTATCGCGAAGGTGAGCAAGCTTGATGCCTAATGACTTGGAAACGTATGTGAAGAGAACGGCTCATATCTTCTCATGGAGTTGGAGAAGGAATTGTCACCTGGATTTTGATGTCAGCAAGGAAACTGACGTATGTTGTCACAAGCACTGTAGGTGCTAGCCTACAGACTCTGAGTGCTGTTCCTGTGATCTGCGGTGATGCCAGCCGGCTGATTCAAGGAGAACAGGAAACTGGATATCTGACGAAATATATTGCAACGGAACAGGTGGGGCGCAACAGAAGTTGCGCCCGCCTGTAGGGCGTACTTCCGCTGGGAAGATGCAGGTGTGGATGAGAGGCATCGGACGAAAGTGCGTCTACCATTTGAGAGGGGTGTGACTTGCAGGGGAATGCCTGCAACCATACAGCCGCGATCATATATATAAATGGGTGGGGGACTCGTGCGGAATGTCGAGGTCGCTCATTGTGCTTGCCATAGGGGTTGGATATAGTGCGCACATGTGGTCCAGGTTTCTGAACGTATGGGCGCTGATACTCTCACTCATCGTCCTGGGCTGCTCCTCCTCTCCAGTCAGGATCCCTGAAACTCTTGAATCACGCATCGATAAGAACCTGGCATTCACGGACGTGCTTGCCTCACCCGAGTCCTATAGCGGACGTCTCATTCTGCTCGGCGGCGAAATCCTCAAGGCCAAGCGGCTCAAAGAGGGGACGCAGGTCGAACTGCTGCAACTTCCGCTGAATAAGGATCAGGAACCGACGATGGACCTCACGCGATCGCAAGGCCGAGTATTGGTTCTGCATCAGGAGTTCCTCAACCCGGCAACATTGACGCCAGGGATGTTGGTGACGTTTGTCGGCGAGGTCAGTGGGGCCATCATCGAGAAGATGGACGAAGTCGATTATCGCTATCCCACTCTGACGGTGAAACACTGGTATGTCTGGTCTCCTGCCACGTTTGACGATCGGCGGAGTGGACCGAACTTCGGCGTTTATGGCGGGATGGGTGTTGGCGGAGGATCTCGCGGAGGCGGGGGATTCAGAATCGGGTTCTGACGCAAAGACGATCTTTTTTCGTCCTTTCAATTGTGAATCGCTCACTCTCCAGAGTTCATACCATTGCCTTCAACAAACCCTACGGGGTTCTGCCGTGCTTTACCGACCCAGGGGGACGGCCGACGTTGGCTGACTATGTGGCAATTCCTGGCATCTATGCGGCAGGGCGACTCGATTTTGACAGTGAGGGGCTGATACTGCTCACCTCGGATGGTACGTTGGCACATCACATCACGGATCCGCAGCATAAGTTGCCGAAAGTATATCTTGCACAGGTTGAACGCATCCCGAACGAGGAGGCCTTGGAGCAGTTGCGAAAGGGCGTGGTGCTGAACGGCAAGAAGACTAGGCCCGCTGATGTGCGTTTGCTGCCGGACGATCTGCAATTGCCTGATCGCCCCGTGCCTATCCGTTTTCGCAAGAACGTGCTGACCGCCTGGGTGGAGATCGCATTGCGCGAGGGGTTGAACCGACAGGTTCGACGTATGACTGCTGCAGTAGGGCATCCGACGTTGCGACTTGTGCGGGTTGCGATTGGGCCGATTGTGATGGGCGACCTCCAGCCCGGCCAATGGCGTGATGTGACGAGTGGTGAGGTTGCGCAGATCTATTCCCTGGCCTCTCGCCGATAAACCAGGAGGCATCCCCAAGACTCGTTCCGGACTCTGTTGAGCACGGTGATCCGATTGATGCACCGGAGATGTGAGGCTTCATGATCCGATACGACCCTCGCTGTGTGATCGCGTTAGCCATAGGCCTGTTGATAGGTCTCATCGGTTGTCAGACCAGAGGTGAGCGGACCTTTCAAAAGCTGCCCTGTTTGGAAATCGAGCAGCAGATTGATCTGTCAGACAGGATCGATACCCTCAACCGACTGGCCGATGCCTTTGCAGGGCGGTGCTATGACATCGTGATCGTGTATGGCGAGAAGGCCCGTTCGGAATTCCGGCACAAGACGTTCTCCCTTATGAAGGAGACCTCCAACGTCTTCGTTCCGGAGGGTTCCTTCATCGATTATGTGTTGGAAAGTTATGAGCGCGGCTATCTCAGCCTGTTGCTGGCGGCGAGCTATGCGAACGTGCAGAAACCGGAAGAGGCGAAGGTCGAGCTCAGGCAGTTGGACCATGAACTATTTACGCCGCTCTACAATTACGGCGAAGACCCGGTCAATCTTTTGCTGTCCGCTGTGTTATGGGAGCGAGTGGGAGAAGTAAACGAGGCGCGCGTCGATTGGCTTCGACTGAGAGACCTCGACGTAATGTGGAAGGGGAAGCAGGATGCAGTTCGCGTATTTGCAGCACGGCAGGTGGCTTGGATCGACGAAGGACAGAGGGGCAGCGAGCCATGGCACGTGTATGGCATCGGCCGATTTCCTGGACTGACGTGGGATCTGCAGTTCTTTGGATCCGCGAGCGGATATTTTTCCGTGAAGGCAAACGAGGAATTTCTTTCCGCCTGCCGGTCCGACACCGGCGTGAGGCTGTCCACGAAAAGTTGGTTCGACAAGGTAGCGATTCGCCATAGTCATGGGTACCATCCGCTCTTGAACGTGCAGGCATGGATCCGGTTACCGATCGGCCTGACCTACAGCCTTGTTCCGTTGGCTGCAGGAGCTGGCGTGATGGTCGGAGGTTGCATGCTCGATGCGGCAGGCAAAGGTAATGGAGCGCTCTGTCAGTTGTCCGTAGTTGGAGGAGCGGCCATGATGCGCACCGCGCCGGCGGTGATGGAAGGCGCGCTACGGCCGGATCTGCGGCACTGGGAACATGTGCCGGCAGCGTTCGTGGTGACCAGAGCCTCAAAGCCAGAACTGGAACCCTGCTTGCCGAAACATGGAACTGCGGTTCAGCGGCTTTGGTAGGGCGGGTTTGCCGGCGAGCTCATTTTCGCGAGCGACGACGGTGTTTTTGAGGTTGATCGAGTGCTTGGCCCCAGTGGGACAGAAACTTGGTGATGAAGGTGTGTTCCTGATCCGGCTCCACGGCCAACGGGGCCAATGCGAGCGCGACGGCGAGCGAAATGTGATAACCCACGGAGCGGGACGCCAGCGCCCGTCGATAGGCGGGATGGGCTTGGTTGATCCTGACGGTGGACTCGACGAGCCGACCCAGTTCGAAATCATCGGGATTATCCTCGAACTGAATTCCTAATCCATACCGCATCGGAGCACGGGAACGTCCTGGACCAGGAAGCATGCCAGATGGTGAAGCAGGGATCGTGGATGTCGCAGGCTCAGTTTCTGCGGTGTTCTGGTCTGTAGGGGGAAGGGGTGTTTGTGGCTCGGCTGGTTCGGTCTCATTTGGCTCCGGTTCAGCCGTCGATGGAGTGGCCAGAATGACAATGGCTCCTGTTCCTGATGCGATGTCGGTTGTTTTGCCATCGATCGGCAGTCGCTTTTGGCCGCCGGCTCGGCGCTCAACGAGTGAGCCGAGTAACGGAAAATCGTCGGACAATTCTTCCAACACTCGATCCAGATCCCGTTCCAACGGCCGCATCATCCTGGATGAGGCTTCCGGCGTTCCAGCGCGCCCATCGCCCCAGGCTTCCAGTTGTCGGGAGACGGCTTCTTGGATCGCCTTCCGGTAGGCCAGATAGACGGCCCCTCTGGTACCAGTGCGGATGAAATCCCCTTTATTGAGAGTGAGCGAGGCGGCCAGGTCTGGGACTTCGATCAAGCCGTTGATTCGGTCCGATTGTAACGACGTCACACCCAACCAGTCCCATCCACGTTTGATGACTTTGCCCAACGTGCTGATCGCGACGCCTCGTTGATCCTCTGGTAATGGCGCGGGATGGCGGGACAGATACCCCAAGGCCGAAGGCTTGCGCCGTCGGGCCAATCGAATAGCTAACGGGGCTTGGTCAGGCACCGATTGGGAATGTCGTTCCAACGGTCGCCCATTGACTTCAAATGTAATCCCGGTTGAGTAATGGCCAGTCAGAAAGGCATCAAAGGAGGGTTCCATCAACGGCTGGAAATGTCGACGCAGTACTCCTTCGAGAAACCCAGGGTCTACAAGAGGAGAGAGTGGGCTTTGTAGCTTCAGCTGTACCGCAGTGCCCTGCTCGCCAACCAGTCCAATCGGAGGCACCCATTGCCAGGGTGCGCGATGGCGTGAAGCCAAGTGCCATCGCGTAGCCACGTGCGTGCTGCCGCGCTTGGTTTCCGTGAGTACCTCTTCGCATACCAGCAATCCCAGTTTGATGCCGACTCCGGCAAATCCGATGCCTTGGCCGCGCACTTTCGTGCTGGCGGCGATGTCGTGATACTGCCGCATCGCTTTCCGTTGCATACCGGACCCGTTGTCTACGACGGTCAGCGTGGACTGCGCGGGGTCAGCCGTCATTGTGATTCGGCTAGCCCCTGAGTCCAGAGAGTTGGCAATGATCTCGGTGAGAATCGTTTCCGCTATGCTGTAGGGGTAGGCATCCCGCAGGTCTTCCAACAGATGTTCAAGATCGACGCGGGTCTCGCCCATGTATTACTCCGTGAATCTGCTCTGTGAAAGAAAAAGACTGTAGACGGAGGTGCAGGCGAAATCAAGGCGAGAGAGGCGAACTTCGGGGTGGGGGCTCAGACCAATGAGGTGCCTGCTTCAACCCAAACATTCGCTGGAGAGTCAGGAGCAGGCTGTTGCTCAATGAGTTGGATTGCAAGACCTGACCCCGAATTCGGTCCCTCCCACGTTATGGTCTTAGTGTCCTGATAATCGCACTAAATCTTTGCAACCAATTCCACTGTTTTCCGCATCATGCGGGTAGAAGAAGACACCGCAGGCACCACCCCATTTAATATCGATGGAATGCCGCGCCCAGGTCAGAGGTTTTCCATCCTCGAATACTACCGCAACGTAGTCCTGTCCAACTGGAAGAAGAATTGGTATTGGAATGATGACAATGAAAACAGGTCCAACCCACCGGACCCCCTCTTTGGGATAGATCCAAACTTCCCTGCCGGATGAATTGTCCTTTTCAATTCGTTCAGGCTTCCCCGCAAGCTCCATCGACATACCTGGAGGCAGTGGGAATTGACGCTCTTCAACTACTACATCGCCTATCCATTCCATGCCAATACAACCCTGCGAGACAAGAATCATCCCTAGCAGTGGCACGAGATACCAAGAACTGGTAAATATCAGAATCCTTGTCCTCATTTAATCCGATTGGAAATTGCAAGATGGGATCGGGTCTTGTAACCGCACATACGCCTACCTAGTCTGTTCGCCCTACCCGCTATTTGAGAATTATACGCGCGAATGATTTGAACGCAAGACCTCCCTCGGTTCTAGTTAGGCCGTTCATCGCACTATTGCCTGCTCACAGCACGATTGCGGCCCAGAGTTTCACGACGATCCACAGGATCGCTACAATGGCAAGCAACAGCAGCACGACGGTCCCACCGATGATGCCAGCCACATACCATCTGGCCTGTTGCGTTTCTCGATACGGTTGACTCGCAGCCCGCCGCAGGACTCGTGAGGCGGGGTCGTTGCTTGACTTAACACTTCGCCGCAACGTCAGGAGTCATAGATGATCCAGATCCGATTAGACGGCAATTTTCTTTGCGGGCACGTCAGCGGAATGTTTTGCCGCAACGAGGTTTCTGATGAGCGCATCGGTTGATACGTCGTCTGCATTCGCTCCGGGGGCGGTGTCCAGTGGTGTGCGTCGAACGAGGCCTTCTAACTCTTCGACTTTCCCAGAGAGAGTGGCCGAGGCTGCCCTTTACTGCGCGCATCGAACGATATACATGCTCCTTCCAAGCTTGCTCGGTATCTCTTCAGGGATGGGGCCTGATTGATCTTCTACTGCGCGCGTCCAACGAGGGCCTTCGGAGGCCGCGCGTTGCGCGAGCACAGAAGATCATCAGGCTCCATCCCCTTCCTTTCATCGTGCGCGTTCTGCGAGCAAAAAGGGCACCTGGCCGCTCCCGTCTCATCCTTTGTGCGCTTCCATGTAGGCCCGAAGAAGGGCGTTGATCCGCGTCTGATAGCCAGGCCCCTTTGCTTTGAACCAATTCAAGACCTGGCGGTCCAAGCGTATGGTGACGGCAGTCTTCGGCTCGGGAAGCCTTAGTATGGCGCGTTTGAAGAGGGCTTTGCCTGGCTCTGGGATATCAGAGAAATCAATCTCGTTGTCTTTGAGTGTGCCAATTTTTGCCCAATTCGTCCGTGAGCGATTCTTGGCAGTGTGCTTCTTCATCGCCAGAGCGTTTTCTCAATAGTTTGATCTTGCACGATCAATACAACCGCTGAAAGTCTGGTTTGCTCAATACGCGGGTGATGTCGATTCGAGCGCCTGACCTCTTGAAGACCACGCGATAGTTCCCCGCTCGAAGCCGATAGAGATTTTTCTTGTAGCCTTGGAGCTTCTTGATGCGCTTTCCGTCCGAAACCGGGTCGTCAGCGAGGCGGGAACAATCAGCAACGATTTGAGCGGCGATCTTTCTTGGGAACTCGTCGAGGTCGCCTTGCGCCTTCGCAGAGAGGAAGACCTGAAGAGTCACGCTTTCTTTGCTTTCCGCTTCGCGCGCCGGTTCATGTATTCTGCCAACGGCATTGTGCGCCCTGCCCGAATGTCTTTCAGCCCAGCCTCGATTTTCTTGCGGAGCTGCGGGCTATACGCCAGTAATGCGTCCTCGATTTCATCTTCTGTGACTGGGACAAGCATGGCTGTGGGGCGCCCATGGGTCGTGACCAAGACGGTGTTCCCCCTCTTGACGGTTCTCAGCATTTCTGATGTTTTGGCTTTGAGCTCTCGAACATTCGTAAACTTCACATGCCCTCCTGTAGTCACAAGTGTGGCTACATTGTAAGGCTTGATAGAGTTGAAGCCAAGGAGGGAGGAGGCAGGGCTAGACTGACTCAACGTCCGCAATGATCGTGTGTAGCCCGCTTGCTCCCGCCGGTTGTGGCCGGACAATCTCTGCGATCTGTAGCTGTCCCTTCGTGTCCGTCGCGCGCACGACGGTTTGGAATTTTCCTCGCTGAGGTAGCTTCCAGGTGTAGTTCCAGATGACCCAGGAGTAGGGCGACATCGGCTTTTCAATTTCGCACTCGTTCCACGTGCGGCCAGCGTCAAAGCTTAGTTCCACTTTACTGATGCTGTTTGGTCCGCCGAAGGCGATGCCGCGGAATTTCTGCTCGACTCCTCGGAGTGTTTGGTAATGGCCGGGACTGTCGATGCGTGAAAAGATTTTGATGGTGCCGTCGTCGGTCCAGCCTTTGCGCTGCCAGTAGCCTTGATAGTCTCCGGGATAGACTTCGATCTCGACGATCCACTTCACGTTCTTGATCCCGTAGAGGCCCGGCACGAGGAGTCGAAGTGGAAAGCCATGCTCCTTCGGCAACTTCTCGCCGTTCATCAAAAAGGCGAGCATCACGTCGTCTTGCATGGCCCGCTTGAACGGAATGCTGTCGTCGTAGCCATCGATGCCGCGGAACACCACATCGCGCGCGGTCTCTTCGTCAGCGCCGGCTTCTTTGAGCAGCTTCTTGAGTGAAATGCCGCGCCATGTCGCGTTACCCATGCTGTCTCCGCCTGGCAACGTGTCGATGCACATGAGTGTCGAGACTTGATCGTAGGAATCGCGATTGAGAATATCGCGCCAGCCGAGTGACATCGGATTGTCCACAGCGCCTTTGATGTGGAGTTTCCACTGTTCGATATTGAGATCCCTCGACATCGACACGGCGCCGTCGGCGTAGTTCACGACATAGAATTTTGCGTTCGGTGTGAAGTAGGTTGTGTCGCGCGCAGGAATGGCAAACATGCGCCCGAATGTTGACCCCACTGCATCGCAGCCACCGGTGACTCCGGCGAGCGTGCCAAGGCCGAGGGCCTTCAGAATGGTCCGCCGCCGCATGGGTAGGGGTGATTCGTACCGTGACATTGTTTTTGATTATACACGCAAATGGTGCTTGACTCCCATCTGAAGCTTTGTTATCTTGCCGCCTGTTCGATGGTGCTCGTGCTTCCTGCCTGTTGACCGCGTGCGAGAGTGCGGTGGGGGCATGCGGTTTTAGGGAATACCCGACCATAGGTTTGGTAAAAGGGTCCCTTGACACGCGTTTTGTGCACAGAGTATAGTGCACGGCTCGCGTGACGTGTTTTTTGTTCTTTGACAACTGAATAGAGAATGTTGAGCAAGCAATGGTGTAAGTGTATTGAAGTGGTGGCCCTTGGTCCAAATTCTAAGAACACCTTTATGAGAGTTTGATCCTGGCTCAGAACGAACGCTGGCGGCGCGCCTAATACATGCAAGTCGAGCGAGAAGACGTAGCAATACGTTTGTAAAGCGGCGAACGGGTGAGGAATACATGGGTAACCTA
>JAYTTD010000165.1:0-13981 GCA_043745235.1 Nitrospira sp.
GACACTATCCGCTCCGGTAAAGATCAGCTTGCTCCAGCCGATCGGCGCAATGCAGCTGGCACTCGCCGACCCGTTCAGCTTCTCCAGCACCGCCACACGGCTCTTGATGTCGCTGAAGACCGACTCCAGCCCTTCCTTCGTTCCGCGGACCCGTTCGACCAGAAGAGTCTTTTCGAGCTTCCGTTGCTCTTCGAGTTGCCGCACAAACGAGGCTGTCTGCCGATCGAGTTCCAACACTGGTGCCATCGGATCCCCCTTTTCATGAGAAAGACTCCAAAGAACATGAAAACCAAAGGGAGATCAGCAAGAGCAGTGCCCCTCCTAACCCCGCGCAAACCGGCTCTGGATATTAGCTAACTGAATGCAAGGACCAACGAGAGGCACAGGTTTGAACGGGACAAGAAGTGGGATCTAATCAGATGCGAGACTCAGGATGACGCTGCGTTCGGAACTATGACGTCCGGCTCATAGGGTGGGAACACTATCTGCTCCTATGAAGCTGTTTCTGACATGATTTTCTCGGTATCAAAATCCTTGCCCGAAACTTTCCGGAAGTACCGTCGATTTCTCTAGGAATTTGACATATCCTAGGGCCGGTCAAAACCAAATGTTTGTGGACTTCGTAGAGGTGCGCGCCAAGAATGGACAATTGAGTCCTGTGAACAATGGATACCAGCGGAGGCGGTGACATGCCACGCAATATTTCTACCAGACGATTGAGTCAGGTTCTCCTGCTCACCATCGTTCTCACGAGCTGTACGACTGCTGGGCACGCAGGCACTCCAGACCAGGTCTCCATACAAACCTTGGTAGCTCAAGCTCCATCGTATGACCTTCACATGGTGACGCTACAAGGCGTGACCAGAGACCTCCAGGTCCTGCCACGGATCTTTATAGGAAAATGCGGCCTTTCCAACGGGCAGGCGACCTTCACTCTCGATGATGGGACTGGCTCCCTTCTCGTCGAGGTGTTGGGCAATTGTTCTCCACAGGCTCTTAATACGCTGCCGAAAGATGGAGACGTGGTGCGTATGACTGCCACAATCCACCTTCTGAACACTGATCTGCCGGTCCGTGTGCAAGCAGTGGCGGGTGCCATTCAGATTCTTGATCTGAAATGAAGCCCTTGCGGAATGGAAGCTCGACGAGCAGTTACCTCGTAGTCACGCCCGTTTTCAGATCTCTGACGTTTTTTGTTCGGCAATGCTCGGAATAAGTTGGAGGAAGCTGGACTCACGTGCCATGACCGCTTTTCTGGTCAACCCCAAGCACCTCAAACTCAAAGGTTAGCAAATCGTTCAGATCGGAAACTCACAAACAGTTGTTTGTGATCCCTCACATATAGTGTTGCAACGGGTATATAAATTAGCGGGATATAAACGCTTCCTCGTGCAACCATTTTGACACCCTAATATTTTGAGTCTAGAATCTCCATCCATCATCGACCTGGGGTTGCGCTAACGTTGGGGTGGAATGTTTACTGTTAGAACCGTCATCTGGCCGAATGTCAGCTGTCGGTTGAAGTATCCAATGTTGGCATCGCTGGTCCTTCTCGGATCCGTGTTGGTAGCCTGCTCAGCTAAATTGAGCGTGCTCCCTGAAGTATCAAAATATCCCGATCAAGTTGATGTACTTCTTCGGGGCGAACTCGCCTATGAAGGCAAGCCAGAATATCTTCCCAGGACGATAGCAGCACGAAAAGGTGGGGATCATAAGCTGACTCTCCGTTACGAATATGAAGATAGCCACAACCGTCGGGAGATATTGATACTGCCTATGGGCTATCAGAGGGTAGGGCACAAGAGTCAATATGTCGTGGGAAACTTGGAGATTCGAGATGGTGAGAAAGTCGTCAAAACGTATACGGCGATGGCTACACTGAATGATTACAGCGAGTTCAGCGACACTCTCACTGAGATGCGGCGAAGAGGGCTACTTGCGGTGAGGGACAATATAGAAGCGCAGATGTACCTCGACGGTGAATTTCTGAGAAACCTTCCCCATTAGGAAGTTGAACTGTAACGGCAATGTCCATAGCGATGCTGGTCCTCATGAGTAGTCGGAGAGCAAAAGGTATGGAGGGCCGATGAAGATCTGGAGCCTTTTTCTCGCGGGGGCAATGGTTTCGATTCTTGCTACATCAGGCTGTGGGCCGACGCTGGGTGAATCATTCAAAAAGGTTGAAAACATTCCGCCGAAAAAGGCCCTTATCTACATCTACAGGCCAATCGGCAGTGTTGGGTTTATGTATCCTATTGATGTGCTTGCCAACGGCAATGTTGTCCTTACATTAGCGCACGGATCATATTTCTCCTTACCTGGCTGATCCTGGTGAAATTGAGTTCAAAAGCAATGTGATGATGGCACGCTCCGAGTCCTTGACGCTAGATGCAAAAGCTGGTCAAACGTATTACTTGAAAACCATCATCCGAGCAGGAGCGCTCTGGCAGGCCACTCTAACCATAATGCCCCTGGAAGAAGGAGAACGCGAAATCGGAGAGTGCAATTTAGTTTTGGACAAGAAAACCTGAGTCTATCTGCCTGACAGAATCTGGTTAACCATTCTATCTATAGCCGAACTAGGATAAGAGCCTTTTGTGCTCATTTTGTGCTCAACTCCAACTCGCTCCAGCTCATTCCAGCCTACTCCAGCCAAAGTTCGTGTTTTGAGCAAACTTTGGCTGGAGTGGCCCTGAGTGAGTCTGAGTAGGCTGGAGTAGGGTCGCGGAAACGGTTTCCTAAACCGCTTGTCGGACACCCGAGTTTGCCTCTACCTTCTCGCTGGGGGTGGCTGGGATGATCCCAACTGCGCGCGTCGAACACTCGGCACTCTTATCTGTACAAATGATCCCTCCAAGCTCGCTCGCTATCTCTTCAGGGATGTGGGCTGATTGATCTTTCACTGCGCGCGGCTTTCTCACCCGCCCACCCACTGGCACGCCGAGACGTGCCATGAGCCCGGGCGAGGGCCTTCCAGTTTGTCACACCTCACTTCAAGGGAGTGACCAAGGCTGCCCTTTACTGCGCGCATCGAACGAGCACAGTTTCACCGTGTGCGTTCTGCGAGCAAGAAGGGCACCTGGCCACTCCCCTCCTATCCTTCCCAGGCCGCGCGTTGCGCGAGCACGGAAGATCATCGGCCTCCATCCCCTCCCTCACTTCTTAAAGATCAGTCTCGGCTCCGTCATATTCCCCATCGAGACCGCCACCAACTCCCACCCGCTCGATCCGAACTCGTTCAGCCTCGTTTGCATATTTTCGGTGTCAGGAAGCACCTCGACGATTTTGTACTGGAACCGTTTCGGCTCTTGAGCCTTCGCTGTGAAGGGCTGCCCCATGAAAAGCAGAAACCCCAACCCACAAAGACTAACTCCTACGATCAACCACACCCCCGAACGACGTATGTTCTGCATCTCTCACCTCCCTTTGTTCTCGCTCATGGATGCGCCATTTGCCAGTTCTTGCCACACCAAGATCCAACTTCAACGACACCGAGAGTCCGATGCGCTGCCCCCTACCATTTCACTCGGAGTGGCTGGGATGATCCCTACTGCGCGCGTCAAACGAGCACAGCTTTATCGTGCGCGTTCCGCGAGCAAAGGGATCGCCCTAGCTACCTCGCCAGCTACGGGTGCGCTACTCTCCAATTATGCCCGGTACCCAAATCCACTTTCAGTGGCACCGACAATCCCAGCTTCTTCCCCGTCGCTTCCATCTCTGTCTTTACGAGATGCTTCGCCTCGTCCAATTCCTTCTCCGGGACTTCGAAGATCAACTCGTCGTGAACTTGGAGAATCATCTTGGTATGCGGCAGCTCATGGTGCAGCCGCTGATTCACATCGATCATCGCCACTTTGATGAGGTCCGCGGCTGAGCCTTGAATCGGACTGTTCACGGCGATGCGTTCACCGAATCCACGCTGCACGGGATCGCCGCTCTGCAACTCGGGAATCGGACGCCGCCGACCAAGGATCGTGGTCGTGTAGCCTTTTGTTTTTCCTTCTTCGATATTCCGATCCATCAGTGCGCGCACGGCCGAAAACTTTTCAAAGAACGTCTCGATGTACTTTTTCGCGTCCGCCTGCGACACGCCGATGTTCGAGGCCAGACCGAACGGACTGATTCCATACACAATCCCGAAGACGACCGTCTTGGCCACGCGTCGCATGTCTCTCGTGATCTGACTGGAGGGCAGGCTGAAAATCTCCATGGCCGTCGCCATGTGAATATCCTCGCCCTTCGCAAACACGGCGAGCAAACGCGGATCTTGCGACAGGTGCGCGAGAATGCGCGGCTCGATCTGGCTGTAGTCCGCGCAGAGCAAGGTATGGCCAGCCGGCGCGATAAATGCTTCTCTGATGCGTAATCCGTATTCGCCCTTCACCGGAATATTTTGCAAGTTCGGCTCGGTAGAAGAGAGCCGTCCGGTCGCTGCGACGGTCTGATTGAGCGACGTATGGAGCCGCTTGGTCTCCGGATTGACCAACTCCGGTAGTGCGTCCACGTAGGTGGACTTGAGTTTGCTGAGGCTCCGATAGCTCACAATCTGCGCGGGCAATTCGTGCTGGGTGGCGAGCTGCGTCAGCGTGTCTTCATCGGTCGAGTACCCGGTCTTGGTTTTCCTGATCGGTTTGAGCCCCAACTTCTCGAAGAGCACCGTGGCCAACTGCTTCGGCGAATTGATGTTGAATTCGCCGCCGGCCAACCCTTCGATCATCTTGATCATCTTGTCGAGATCCCGCTCCAATTCTTTGCTGAGCGCGCGCAGGCCTTCGACATCCAGTAAGAACCCGTTCCGCTCGACCTCGGCCAACACCGGCACCAGCGGCATTTCAACGTCGGTGAAGAGCGTGAGGCTTCCCTGTTCCGATAATCGTTCCGTCAGGAGCGGGGCAAGCTTGGCCAGCACCGATGCGGCCTCCGCTGCTTCCTCTCTCGACCCTGTGTCCTCGTCGAACAGGGATTGCGGGGCGGCGCTGTCCTTATGTCCGGTCCCAAGCCGATGATCCAGCACTTCAAACGCGATGGTCGCAAGCTGGTGATCGCGGCGATTGGGATTGAGCAGATAGTCTGCCACCATAACATCCAGGTAGGGGCCCGCGAGGGTCAGGCCAATGCGGTGAAACACCAGCAGGGTCGCCTTCAGGTCATGAACAACCTTGATTCTCGTAGGGTCGTGCAGCAACGATGTGATAGGCCGCATGTAGGTCCGGACGTCAAGCGGAATGAACGCGGTCTTGTCGCCAGTAGACAGCGCTATCCCTTGCACATCTGGTCCAGAAGAGAGCAGGCACTGCAAGCCGAGGGCGACGCCTTTCGGCAATCCCTCCACAAATTTCTGTGCAGACGGTTCATCCTGAACAAGCTCCGCCTTCATTGCATTCGTCTCAGCTGGTGTGAACGATGGCTGAAAGGATTTGAGGAGTGTGGTGAACCCCAACTCGCGCAACAAATCGGTGAGCTGGTCTTGATGTGGCGCCTTGATGTGATAGGTCGTGGGATCGAATGTCACGGGACTATCCAGTTGGATGGTCGCCAGCCGCCGGCTGAGGCGGGCGTTCTCGGCCTGTTCAATCAACAGGGCTTTAATCCGAGGCGGCGTGACCTCCTCCAGACGACGTAGGAGTTCTTCTATCGTGCCGAACTGAGCGATCAGCTTCATCGCCGTCTTCTCACCGATGCCCTTCACGCCGGGAATATTGTCCGCTGCATCGCCCATGAGCCCCATGATCTCCACCACGCGCGCCGGCTCCACGCTGAAACGTTCGCGGCATTCCGCTTCGCCAAGCCACTTGTCTTTCACCGGATCATAGATGCGCACGTGGGGCGTCAGGAGCTGGAACATGTCCTTATCGCCGGTGACGATGACGACGTCGAACCCGGCCTGTTCGGCCTGGTGCGCGAGTGTGCCGATCAAATCGTCCGCCTCGTACCCGGCTTGCCGGACGGCAGGAATGTTGAGGGCCTCCACCACGCGATGGATGTAGGGAATTTGAGCGCTCATGCCTTCCGGCATCGGCGGCCGCTGCGCCTTGTATGCCGTGAACTCCGCATGACGCAACGTCGGACCCTTTTCGTCGAACGCCACGACGAGGCCGTCCGGCTTCCGCTCACGGAGAATCTTCAGCAGCGTCGTCGTGAAGCCGAGGATGGCGTTGGTCTGGAGGCCTTTGGAATTGTTCAGAGCCGGCAGGGCAAAAAATGCACGATAGATATAGGCGCTCCCATCGATCAGGTAGAGCGTCTTACGGCTAGACTCAGTCCTCGGCATGGTATTAGGGACCGGGAGCCAGCGTCAGCGGTGGTTTGTCAAACTTGTGGCGCATGGCATTAATGATGCCCAGCAGGGTCGGCTGGCCGACCATTTTGGCCTCAAATTCACGCTTTCTTGGGAAATCCATGAGCGAGACTCCGATCAGCATCGTCAGTACGCCTTGTCCTGGCAAAAAGAGCATGGCAAAGCCGGCCAAGAGGAACACGATGCCGACGACGTTTTTGACGACCAACCCCAACAGGCGCAGGGCTGGATGGTGATCTTTCATCCAATGACGAGGCGTACGCGTGTCAAAATAGTCGGCCGGCAAGCGCACCAGAATCATCGGGATAGCAATCAGGGAACCGACAAAACCGATGGCTGAGGCCACAGTGAGCCCGATGAGCACATCGACCGGGATCCATTGCTGGACTGTTTCGAATAAGTCATTCATGAGAGGCGGCATCCTAACATGCGACCTGGGGGCACTCAAGGCAACGACCGAGCGGCATTGAGTGTTTACGGCATGTTTCTCAACGAGCTATACTCTCTCCACGATGTCGCGTCGTTCGCCCCTCACACTTCGTATCAGCACCGTGCTGGGGATCGCGGTTCTTGGCGTGGGACTCCTTACGGTCCCCTCCCCCGTCTGCGCATCGGATGATCTTCATATCGAGATGACGAAGAAAGGCCTGGGCAAGGAGGTCGTCATCACGCAGGGGGCACGCGAGTGGTTCATGCTGATCGAGGTGACGCCGGAGAATTCCGTGGTCCTGCGGCAGGAAAAAGAACACAATACCTATCTCGTGGACGAAAGTGAAACGCATGACCGTCCCATGACCACGGCGGAAGTCGATGCGGCCCTTACCGATTATGTGAACAGCGTCAAGGCGCACGCCACGAAGAAATAGCCACCGACCATGCCGCCACAACCTAAATTCGTCATCTTCGCCCATCACGCCACCTACGATACGCTGCATCAGGTCGCCACACTTGGCCTCACTGCCGCGGCGATGGGAAAGGACGTGATCGTGATCTTATTGTTTTGGACGATCAAGAAACTGGCCGAGGGAAAGATCGATCAGGTGGACTTTCCCCTTGAGTATGCCGCCTCAGCTGACGAAGTGGCGCGGCTCTTGAAAGAGAAGAAGGTGCCGAAGATTTCGGAAATGTTTCAGGACGCAAAACACGTCGGGAAGTTTCGCCTGATTGCCTGCAGTGCCGGCCTGGAATACATGGGCGTGGACAGCGCCGTCGTCGAAAAGAACGTTGACGAAGTCATGGGACTACCTGCCATTATTGCGCTCACCTCCGACGCGGAAACGAAGCTGTTCATCTGATTGGTTTTTCTTTCTCTCTACCTCTACTCACCACCTGCCATTATGGCCGTGAATATTGTGCACGGTCATCTGCGATGACCGACGTCGCTATTTCGCTGTCGGCTGGAGAGATAGCACTTTCTTGGTAGGATCCAGCGTCACCTGGAATTGCCGCAGAGCGCTGAGCCCCAACAGCCCTCCCACACCTGCCGGAGAGTCAGGAAGGTCGTGAATGACCACAACACTGTCTCTGACTTCAGCCTCCCCCAAGCGAATCGACTTCATTCGAGCCAGGGGAGCCTGAACCGATCCCCCCACAGTACTCATCGTGACTGTCCCTATGGATGAGTCTGAGTACAACCCAAGCTCGATGGCAAGCCTATGGGACACAATGCTGTGGGAAGCGCCCGTATCCACGATCAACAGGGCATCCTGCTCTCCATTAAGCCTTACCGTGACCACGAATAGGTGGCCGACTTGTTGTAGCGGCACAGTCACGGTGTGGGTCGGCAGGTCTGTGCCCTGTTCTTCAGGTAACGCTTTGCGGTCTTCTGTTCGAGCAGGTACGGCAGGAATTGGCGCAACTGGAAGCTTTCTCGAATCCGATATCGGTGGGGCTGCCACGTCGAGAGGGATGCATTGTTCAAGCTGTGCCGGCTGGTCTGTTAGTACTTGGCGGCCTTCCTTGTCCTGGCAGCGATAAATTGCGTGCCCCTCTTCGTGAATCGAGAGCAAGAATCCCAAAATACCGATGGCCACAATTGCCTGCGTGTTTCTTCGATAGCAACTCATAAATCTCCGCCGGTTTCCACTTCTTTTTCTACCGCGACTGTCTCACCCCTACTCGATCACAAACATCATTGAGTTTGCACTTGCTGCAGAAAGGCGAGACGGGTTGGCAGAGGTTCTGCCCGTAGGGGACAAGCAAATCGTTGAAGGTGATCCAATGCGGTGTTGGCAATTTTCGGCGTAACGCCTGCTCAGTTTTCTCTGGCGTCTTCGTCCTCACGTAGCCCCAACGATTGCTGATCCGATGCACGTGGATATCCACGCAGATGCCGGGCTTGCCATAGCCGACCGTCACCACCAAGTTCGCCGTTTTCCGGCCAACCCCCGACAGCGTGACCAGTTCCTCAATGGAATCGGGAACCGCTCCTTCATAGGCGTCCAGAAGTCGACGACAAATGGCATGAATGGATTTGGCTTTCGTCCGGTAGAACCCGACGGGATAGATGGCGCGTTCGATCTTCTTAAGTGGAAGGGTCAGCATGGTGGCAGGCTGATGCGCCAGCGCGAATAGCCTGGCACTGGCTTCACCTGTCGTCTTGTCTTTGGTCCGGAGGCTGAGGAGGCAAGATATGAGGATGCGGAAGGGGTCTCGGTTCGAGTCGCGCGCCACCACGCCAAGGACCGGCTCCTCCCACTGCCGAATCTCGCGCTTCACGATTCGAAGCGCAGCAGTAATTTGATCCTGGCGCATGGACGAGGACGGGAGATGAAGGCCTTGAGAGGGATGCGATCAACCGAACGGGCGAGCCCGTTGAAGGACGCTTACTCTGGCTTACGCTTCGACAACCACTTTTGACGCCGCCGCTGCGCCTCGCGCTCCTTGGCTTTCTTCCTGACACTCGGCTTTTCGTAAAATCGCCGGCGCTTCAGTTCGCGGAAGAGTCCTTCCCCCGCAAGTTTTTTCTTGGCAACTTTGAGGGCTTTTTCGACGTTATTATTGAAGACTTTGATTTCCATTCTTCCCGTCTGTGTACTTTCCCAGGCGATGCCTGTACGGATTTTTTTCTTGTACCAGTCTGACCCTGACTAAGGGGCGCAGTGTAACATAGCCTCCTGAGTTCCTCAAGACGGTTTGTCATTTGCTGAATCCTATCGAGAAGAGACGACTTAAGGCGTTGATTGTGTTGGATGTTTATATTTTCTGCGACCGTATAACGCCCCGCATCGGCTGCGGCGATCGCCAACACCAATCCAACGGTCACATCAGACCGAACGCGTAGCTTCACCTCTGCCGAGCAGGCATGAAGAAGGACCCCGACCTCCGTCGCCTGTTCAGCGATCTCAAGCGGAATCTCTGTCGCCAGATGGAGCGCCGACGACAAGATGGCGGGGCGAGTCCGGTCTGTCTTCGCAAGCCTCGTGGCCTGAATATAGCGCCGATAGGCATCGCCATCCGCTTGCATGAGCTCGCGAAGCTGCCTGCCAATCTCACTCAGCCGATGTTCCACTCCTTCTTGACGGCTGAGGCGCGCCCCCATGATCCCCAGCGAAGCCGCGAGGGCGCCCACCAAGGCCGCGACCGTGCCGCCGGCTGGAATCGGGGTCGCCTCTGCCACCGCATCCAAAAAGGCCGCGAGCGATTGCGCGTGCCAATCAACGGGCTCCTGTTTGTGAGATGGTCTATGTCGTACTGGTTCGCCGAACAGCCGAGTCTCCAGTCTCGTTTCTAATACCTGCGTGGCATTGAACTGTTCGAGTGCCAAGCTATGTGCAGCGGCCTGAACCAGCGCCGCTTGGGGCACAAGCCCGATCACTTCGCACCCCGCTACCGCCACGCCTTGCTCGGCTGCGCGGGTTCGGACCGCTTCAAGCGCGACATGGATAGGCGTGATGACGTAATCGGTGAGATTCATAGCCACCTGAACCAGCTGTCGACTAGCTAGCTCCACACCGATCGCTTTGAGATGGGGCAGCCCTCCGTTCGATTGACGAATGTCTTTCGCGATCGATCGGGCCAGTGCCAGATCCGTCGATCGGAGATTCACATTGAAGGCGATCAAGGGAGGTCGCGCGCCAATAACGATGGCACCGGCCGTCTTGTGGAGGTGAGGCGGACCAAAATCCGGTGTCCAGTCTGGGTCGGAGGCCATGCGGAAGGCGAGGCCTTGAAGCCCTCCTCGACGGACCGATTCGAGAGGGACATGATCGCGGTGCAGGGCCGCTTGTTCGTAGAGGAATACCGGGATCTCCAGCTCTGTTCCTACTCGCTGTCCCAATCGCTTCGCCAGATGAATACAATCCTGCATCGTCGCGCCGCGTAACGGCACGAAAGGCACGACATCTGTAGCCCCTACCCGCGGGTGGACGCCCTTGTGCTTCCGAAGATCGATGAGATCGGTCGCCACGCAAATGGCGCGAAAAGCCGCTTCAGCGACGGCGTCCGGTTCGCCGGCAAAGCTCAAGACGGAGCGATGGTGATCCCGATCCATCGTCTGGTCCAATAACCAGACCCCTGGCACGGACTCCACGGCATGCGCCAGCGCACGCACCGTCGTCTGATTTCGTCCCTCACTGAAGTTCGGCACACATTCGACGATTCGATCCACGCCCTGCCTCATCAAGAGTTAAAACAACGAAGCCGGAGGTCTGATCATCATCCCTCCGGCTTCTCTCTCCACTGAGCCCCTGTTTGTGCGGTTACTTCGTCTTTTTCACAAACGCTTTATAGATCGTTCCCGACTTCGTCTGCTCTTCTTCGAGCCCGACCATCTGATGGCCGGTCGTGTCGCACCAGGCTGGCATGTCCTTCTTGATGCCTTCGTCGTCTGAGACGACTTCAAGGACCTGGCCCAAGGTCAGTTCCCTGATCTTCTTCAAGGTCATGATAATCGGCATCGGGCAAAAATACCCGAGCGTATCGAGCTTCACATCGGCTTGAATCATATCAACCTATTGATCTGGTTAGTTGGTTTGTTTGGTTTCTCTGGCGTTGAGTTTTCGCACCAGACAAACCAGATGAACTAAATAAACAAATTCACACTGCCCTGTTTGGCCTCAGCGAGATACGTGGTCACCCCTGCGAACTGATCGATACCCTCGATAAGCGTATCTTTGGTAATCCCCATCAGCCCCATAGTCGTCGTGCAGGCAATGAAGTGAACACCGAGGTCCAGCGCTGTCTCCATGAGTTCCGGCACACCCGGCATCCGGTTTTGCTTCATGACCTTTTGCATCATCTTCGTGCCCAGCCCCCAAAAATGGAACCGCGAGAGGGGGAGGCTATCTGCGCCCCCCTTGTTCAGCAGGCCGAACATCTGACGAAGCCAGTCCTTAGCAGAGCTAGTCGCCCCTTTCCGGCGAATGGCATTGAGACCCCAGAAAGTGAAAAAGACGGTGACCTGCATCCCCATAGCAGCGGCCCCGGTGGCGATGATGAATGCCGCCATCGCCTTGTCCATGTCGCCGCTCAGCAGCACGATCGTCACCCGGTCAGGCTTGGAAGCCTGTAAGTCGGCCAACGCTACCGCTGGATCCATCTGCGCGATTGTCATAACGCCCTCTCCCCTGTCAGGTCCGTATGAATGTGGCGATTTCAACGGGATTTTGACTATAGTCTCCGCTTCTTTTTCTTGTCAAGGCAACGACCTTGACCTCACTTAGCACGCCGGATATAGTTCCAGACGAACCGATGTCACCTGCCACCCCATTCTTTTCATGAACAACGACCTCATTACCGAGATCAAGCCATCCAAGAGTGCACCGCTCTTCGGGTTTTGGTATCCCGCTTGTCTGAGCAGTGAACTCGCCCCTAACAACCTGAAAGGAACCGTCCTGTTGGGCCTCCCGATCCTCGTCTGCAAAACATCACAGGGTGCGGTCGCGGCCATGCGCGACATTTGTCCCCATCGCGGAATGCCACTGTCCTTCGGCAGCATGAAAGGCGACTGTGTCGAATGTGCCTATCATGGTTGGCAGTTCGATCAGGCAGGCCGTTGCCGGGGAATTCCTGCGTTGATCGAACACTCCCCTATTCAAGTCGACAAAATTGGCATCACCACCTATGCCTGCCGGGAACGGGATGGCTACGTGTGGGTGTTCATTCCTGACCCTCAACAACCGAACCAGAGCACCCCGGACGTGCCGCCGCTGCCGCTCCCCTCGTCTCCCTATCGGATGATTCACATCTCGACACTGTTGGATTGCACCATCGACGACGGTATCGTCGGTTTGATGGACCCGGCGCACGGCCCCTTTGTGCATCAAAGTTCCTGGTGGCGCAGCCAGGCGAGCATGCACGAAAAGGCCAAGACCTTTGAACCGATTCCCAACGGCTTCCGCATGGTTCCGCACGCTCCCTCAAAGAACAGCGGACCGTACAAGCTCCTGAACCTGTGTTACGGCGGGCCGCTGACGACGACCATCGACTTTGTGTTGCCCAACCAGCGATTCGAATTCGTTCAGTGCGGATCGCTCTTCGTGTCTAGCCGCGCCACGGTCACGCCGATCAGTGAACAGCAATGCCGCATCGACTTTGCCGCCGCGTGGAACTGCCTCGGCTGGGTTCCATTTTCCAAGACCGTCTTTCGTTATTTCGCCAGTATTTTCATGACGCAGGATCGAGAGGCGATGGAACGCCAGGCGGTGGGATTGCGCTACAAACCGGCCTTGATGCTCATCGACGATGCCGATACGCCGGCCAAATGGTACTACAAGTTGAAAGCCGCGCACCTCGCATCGGTACAAACCGGACAGCCCCTCGACCATCCGCTCAAAGAACGAGTCACGCTTCGCTGGAAGAGTTGACGCGCCAGCCTCGGCACACTCCGACCGGAAGCTTACTCCCCAGCCGACGCCAACAGTAGGCCGATCGCCCGCCGGATTTGTGCCCGAGATCCGAGTAGTACCACGATATCTCCGGCCTGCAGTCGGGTTTTCTCAGAGGGATTGGACTGCGTCGCCCCGCTGCGAGTCCAGGCGATCACCGAGACACCGCTGTGGGCACGGATCGACAGCTCGGCGAGCGTCTTCCCCCGCGCAGGCGAATCGTCGTCGATACGGCAGGATTCGACTTCTGCATCGGTCACGGTCACGCCGTGAGGATGATGCGCGAGTTCAGGCAATTCGCTGCGACGAAGCAAGGCATATCCCTCACGGCGAACTTGTTCAGCCTTTTGCGTGACAAACTCTTGCGGCATATTGTAGGTGCGGAGCACCAAGGCAAAGATCTCAATGGAGGTTTCAAATTCCTCCGGCACCACATCATCCGCGCCGAGTTGGTGCAGCTCCTCCAATTCGCGCAGATAGCGAGTCCGCACGACAACGTGCAGTCTCGGGTTGAGTCCCTTGGCGACCTGCACAGTCCGCCGGGTGATAAACGGATCCGAGACGGCAACCACCAACACCTTCGCGTCCTCGATTCTCATGTGCCGCAACACATTCGGATTCGTGGCATCGCCGTAGTAGACGGGCACTCCGTGTTTCGCTTCGCGGCTGACGGTATCGCCGTCGAGATCCAAGGCGAGGTAGGGGATCTCCGTGTCGCCGAGAACGCGGGCGAGATTCCTCCCGTTCAGCCCATACCCCACGATAATGACGTGGTCCCTCATCCGTATCTGCTTCCCCTCGGTCTGCAGGACGTGGGCGGTGGTGCGACTGGGCAGCCAATGACGAAGCCGCTGCC
>JAYTTD010000166.1:0-13923 GCA_043745235.1 Nitrospira sp.
CACATGGCCAATCGCGTAGAGCATCGTCACGACGGTCAGGCCGAACGCGATCGACACCCCGTACACCCCGATGCCGAGATGAGGAAAGGCCGAGCCCAGCACCACGCTCCCACAGCCGGCAAACACGATCCAGAATGTGCCGATCGCCTCGGCCAGCAACCGATTTGTACTTGTCATTATCTCTCCCAATTAGAAAGTGAACGGCTGTGCGAAGATAGGTCCACTATTCTGAACTGTCATATCGGCTTACGGTCTGGCTTCTAACACCAGATTGAACGGCGTCTGCGTCGTGCGGCGGAATCGTGTGAGCCCGCCTTTCATAACTACATCTCGCAGCCGTGCTTCCCCTGCTTGAGCGCCGAGGGCCGGGCCATTGGACGCCAGTGAAGCGGGTACGCAGATCATCGTCGACGCAGCGTAAAAGATTCTGCCCACCGGATTCAGATTATCTTCCACGCGGTCATGTGCGAATGGCTCCACAATCATCCAAGTGCCATCGTGTGCGAGCGTTTTCTTCACATGCTTCGCAGCACCGACAGGATCGCCCATGTCATGCAGACAGTCGAAGTGGGCGACGAAGTCGTATCCCTTGCCGGGGTAGTCCGTGGACTTCGCCGCTGCGAAGGTCACGTTCTTCAGGCCTGCATCCTTGGCCCGTTTGCGTGCCGTGAGGATCGAGGGTTTATGGTAATCGAAGCCGGTGAAGGTGGATCTGGGATAGGCCTTCGCCATGATGATGGTGGAGGCCCCGAATCCGCAGCCGACATCCGCGACGTTCGCACCCCTCTTGAGCTTGGCCTCCACGCCGTCGAGGGACGGAATCCAATTTGCCACGAGGTTGCCGAGGTAGTTCGGACGAAAGAATCTCTCTGTACCTTCAAACAATCGGTGATCGTGCTGATCCCACCCGAGGCCCTTGCCGGTCTTGAATCGCTGCTCGATCTTGGGGTTGGCTGAAAATGTGGCCGCGATGACCTGAAACGCACCGGGAAGAAAACACGGACTGCTTTCATCGGCGAGTGCCATCGCCTGTTCTTCAGGGAGCTGGTATCGACCAGTTTCGGCGTCATACGTCACGTATCCACCTGCCGCTTGATTACCCAACCACTCACGGACGTACCGTTCGGCTGTCTTTGTCGCCTTTGCGAGTTCAGCCGGCGTGATGGGGCCTGCCTTCGCCATGGCTTTATAGAGACCGAGCTTGTCGCCAAGGAGCACCATGTTAGCGCTCAGCGCAGCCCCAATGTCACCGATTGCCTTGCTCATGAATGCGTTCAGCTTGTCCGGATTGACTGCCATGAGGCACCTCCCGTGGAGTAATTGGGCGCATTCTTTGCCACTTGCTCACGGCTGTCAAGCTGGAGTGAATGGAGTAGAATGCCGTCTTGAGCACGAACCCGAAGGGACAAGGAGGCACCGAACATGAAAGAGTATCGTGTCAAGCCGAACTCACAACTTCACTTGAAAATGTGTGACCCTGACGACACCGGTGAGTATAAGAAAACGGATCAAGGCAAAGAGAAGGCGAAGGCCATTACGGTGCAGTTGATTGGCCGGCTTGAGGAGCTGCAGGAACGCCTCTATGCCAATGGCGACCGATCGGTGCTCATCGTATTACAGGGGATGGATACCAGCGGCAAGGACGGGACGATCAGGAGCGTGATGTCCGGTGTGAACCCGCAGGGCTGCAAAGTGGTGTCCTTCAAAGCTCCCTCGTCGGAGGAACTGGGGTATGATTTCCTCTGGCGTGTGCATCAAAAGGCGCCGTCCAAGGGCCAGATCGGCATCTTCAACCGCTCGCATTATGAGGACGTGCTCATCACCCGTGTCCATGGGTGGGTATCGGACAAAGTGGTGAGACAACGGTTCAAGCAGATCAAAGCATTCGAGGAATTGCTCTATGAGAACGGGACGACCGTCCTCAAGTTCTTTCTGCACATCTCTAAAGAAGAACAGAAAGAACGGCTGGAGGAACGTATTCGCGATCCGGAAAAGCGCTGGAAATTCAACGAAGGCGATCTTGAAGAACGGAAACTATGGAAGAACTATATGGATGCGTTCGAGTACATGATGGCTGCCACGAGCACCGCTCATGCGCCCTGGTACATCGTGCCTGCCAACCGGAAATGGTATCGAAATCTCGTGGTTGCCGATCAAGTCGCTGAAGCGTTAGAAGACATGAAACTGAAGACACCGCCAGCTCCCCAAGGGGTCAACTTCGATACGTTGAAGATTGTGTAGCAAGTCGTCGCCGCAAGAATTGAGGATATGAGCCTGGAAGGGCTATTTCTTGACACATTGGGCAGGGCTATATTAGCATGCGCATCCGGACCGGTGGGCGCGTAGCTCAGGGGGAGAGCGCTACCTTGACACGGTAGAGGTCGACGGTTCAAGACCGTCCGCGCCTACCATCCAGTTGAGGGCATCCGCTTGCCTCTTGTCGGCGGGGTGCCTTTGTTGTTTCTAGCGCTTAATGACATAGTGCAGGTCATGAAAATTACGCTTCAAGATGGCATTAGCCGGGATATTCCAGCCGGACAGACCGTTGGGTCTGCTCTGTCGGCTCTCGGCCTGACACTTGGCCTGGACATTCTTGCGGCTAAGGTGAATGGCCAGACCGTAGATCTATCGTGCACTTTGACAGAAGATGCTGAGGTCACCCCACTTCAATTCGACAGTGCAGAAGGCCGTGAGGTTTACCGCCATAGCAGCACCCATATTATGGCGCAGGCCGTCAAAGAGGTTTTCCCCTCGGCACAGTTGACGATTGGCCCTGCCCTAGAGGATGGGTTCTTCTACGATTTTTCGTTTGAGCGTCCCTTTACCCCGGAAGATCTAGAAAAAATTGAAGCACGAGCGAAAGATATCATTAAGCGCACCTTACCTGTGAAACGGGCAGAATTATCGAAGCAAGACGCGGTAAAGTTTTTCCAGGAGCGTGGGGAATCCTATAAGGTTGAGTTGATCCAAGGACTGGTAGATGGGCAGACCATCTCAGTCTATAGCCAGGGTGAGTTCACCGATCTCTGTCGCGGCCCGCATCTCCCGACGACGGGTCACGTCGGGGTATTCAAGCTCCTGAACACGGCTGGAGCCTACTGGCGCGGCGACGAACGCAATCCCATGCTGCAGCGGATCTACGGGACCTCCTTCCCGACCCAGGCAGAACTCGACGCGCATCTCGCGCGGTTAGAAGAGATTAAGCGACGAGACCATCGAAAGGTCGGTAAGGAACTCGACTTGATCTCGATCCAGGATGAAATCGGTCCCGGTCTGGTGCTCTGGCATCCGAAGGGCGCGACGATCCGGCTGTTGATCGAGAACTTTTGGCGCGACCAGCATATTCAAAACGGGTATGAACTGGTGTACTCTCCCCATGTCGCCCGGTTAGATCTCTGGAAAACCAGCGGCCACGTCGACTACTACCGTGACAACATGTTTGTGCCTATGAAGGTTGAAAACAGCGAGTACCAGCTCAAGCCGATGAATTGCCCGTTCCACATTATGATCTACAAGTCGCATCTGCGCAGCTACCGAGACCTCCCCATCCGCTATGGTGAACTGGGGACTGTTTACCGGTACGAACGAACAGGCGTCCTTCACGGTCTGCTGCGGGTTCGCGGTTTCACACAGGACGACGCGCACCTATTTTGTCGGCCGGATCAGATTGAAAGCGAAGTCAGTCAGGTCCTAGACTTCACATTCTTTATTCTTGGAACCTTCGGGTTCACCGAATTTGAAGTGTACCTCTCGACGAAGCCGGAAAAGTCTGTCGGCTCGGAAGAACGGTGGGCCCAAGCCACGAGCGCGCTTGAGGCAGCGCTGAAGGGGCGAGGAGTTGCCTACCAGATCGATCCGGGCGAAGGCGTCTTCTACGGACCCAAGATCGACATCAAAATTAAAGATGCCCTGGGGCGATCCTGGCAATGTTCGACTATTCAAATTGATTTCAATAATCCCGAACGATTCGAATTAGGCTACATTGGGGAAGATGGCAAAGCCCACCAACCGATCATGATCCATCGGGCTCTGATGGGATCGATCGAACGGTTCTTTGGCATTCTGATTGAGCATTTCGGCGGTGCCTTTCCAACCTGGCTTGCCCCGGTGCAGGCGACGGTCATGTCCATCACGGACAACCAGCGGCCCTACGTCGTCGAGGTCGTGACCCAACTAAAGGCTGCGGGGTTCCGCGCTGAGGCAGACCTTCGGAATGAAAAAATTGGCCTCAAAATTCGAGAAGCGGAGAAGGCGAAGGTTCCATTTATGTTTGTGGTCGGCGACCGAGAAGTACAGAGTGGAACGCTAGCCATACGGGGCCGGAGCGGAGCGAACCTCGGCAGCATGACCGTCGCGGGAGCGCTCGACCTGCTCCGTGCGGACATCAAGCCGGCAAGACAGCAACACGCACTGACGCAATAAAAAGAGGTGTATTATCGTCCCCAAACTACGAGTTAATCGGGAAATCAGGGTGCGCGAAGTCCGAGTGATCGGTCCGGAGAGCGAACAGCTCGGCATTCTCCTCACGGCGGATGCGTTCAAACAGGCGCAAGAAGGTGGTTACGACCTTGTCGAGGTTGCGCCCACGTCAGTGCCTCCCGTGTGCCGCATTATGGACTACGGGAAATACAAGTTTGAGCTGAGCAAAAAGGACCACCAGAACCGGCGTCATCAAAAGTCGACGCAGGTGAAGGAAATTAAGTTGCGCCCTCGGACAGATAAGCATGACTTGGAGATCAAGATTCGACAGATTAAGGGCTTTCTGGCCGATGGGAACAAGACCAAGGTCCTCTTGACGTACCGCGGTCGTGAGATGGCGAATCAGGAGATGGGCCGAACACTTATGAATACGGTCATCGCAGAGTTGGGAGAGACGGGCACGATTGAGTATGCCCCCCGCATGGAAGGGCGGAGTTTGATCATGATCGTGGCGCCGAAGTAAGACGGTCGGCTTGAACGCGATTAACTAAAGGAAGCACCGACATGAAGAACAGGAAGATGAAAACACATAGTGGAGCTAAAAAGCGGTTTACCCGTACCGGCTCTGGAAAATTGGTCAGGCGGAAGGCGGGAAAACGCCATATCCTTACCAGCAAGACACAGGATCGGAAGCGCCGGTTAAGCGGTACGGTTCTCGTGGATAAGACCAAGATTCAGGCACTGGATCGCTTATTGCCCTACAAGTAAATTAGAATGTACGAATCGCGTTAACCAAAAGGAGTACTGACTCATGCCTCGCGCAAAAGGTGGCCCCAAAACAAGACATCGACGGAAGAAGCGGCTGAAACTGGCCAAAGGACAGTATGGAGGGAAGAGCCGGCTGTTCCGCACCGCAACAGAATCAGTCGATAAGGGTCAGGCATACGCCTATACCGGACGAAAAAATCGGAAGCGGGATTTCCGTGTGCTGTGGATCGCGCGCATCAATGCGGCAGTTCGAGCACACGGGCTGACCTATGGCCGGTTTATCAACGCCCTGAAGAAGGCCAATATCCTCTTGGACCGGAAGGTCCTGTCGGATATGGCGATCAAGGATGCCACGGGGTTTGAGCAGCTGGTCGGGCTCGCCAAACAGCATCTTGCCCCGGCTGCCGCCTAAGCGCAACCGCCTCTCCAGAGGACTCTCGAATCATTGGCTTTGACTGGACGTGGGTCTTGAGGAATGCGCTGACCGGCGTATATCTCAAGGCCGTCCGGCGAGTTCTGTCAGGTCGATTTCGAGCGCAACAGCCGGAACAGCGATCTGCCAGCGTTCGAGAACTTCGGGGTGCAGTTCCCCAATCACACCGACCTGTTTCCCGTCAGACACAATACTCCCTACTCGTCCAGAGAGAAATGAAGGATGCTGGATCGGTTCCAGGCTGTATGCTTGGTTCACATAGTAGAACAACGTATCCAGGCAGGAGTGGATTTCTGAAAAATGCGCATCGGCATGGGCAATCATCCCGCCGAGTACTGTCACGGTACGGGATCCAAGTGGCTGCGCGGGGTCAGGCCTGGCCACCTCACCGGCCTCGAACATTCGGTGGGGATAAAACGCCCGGTTCGATGCGGCTTCCACGCGAAGCAACGAAGGAAGCATCCATTGTCGAAGCGCAGAGAAATTCTGGGACATCACATTATCCACCTCGACGAGCTTTCCCCACTCGGTCCCTTCCAATCTCATCGCATCACGGAGATCCTGGGGTGAGCCGAGAATGTTGGAAATGATTTCCTGAAAGCCCATGCCAACCATAAGGGCACGGATACGATCTGAGAATTCTTCGATGCGTGACAATCCACCGACCGTGAATTGCGAGGGCATCACCGGCAAAAAATCGCTGTACCCGCGGCTGATCGCAACATCTTCGACGACGTCCATCGCATGCATCAGGTCTTGCCGATAGAATGGAAGTGTCACCCGCACCTCTTTACCCTTGGTCGTTACCTCATAGCCATAGGCCGTGAGGGCCTTCGCGACTTCGTGGGCGCCGAGCGGCTGACCAAGGGCCTGCTCGATTGTGCTGACGGACAGTTTTCGTGACTTCCCGAGATCTTGCGGGGTCATGACTGCTTTGCCAAGAGCAGTCTTATAGGGATATCGTACTTCAATCGGCTCAATGACCGCGCCACGATCCGCCAGATTGGCGGCAAAAATATTAAGGGTCAGGACGACCATCGAGAGATCGGTGCCAGTCACTTCGACGAATAGGGCGTCGTCTCCCACCCGCACTTCTCCGACTTCGCGACTATTGATGATCGGCGGAAAGGAGAGGGCCTGTCGCTTCGCATCGCGCAGGAAGGGCAGGCGATCATGTCCCGCAAGAATCCCACCGAACTCCAGACCCTTGGGATGAACGAGCAGCATCTCCCCCAGCGTCATGACGGTGTCCATGCCCAATGGGGTGAAGGTGACTTCGTCCGGTTTCACCAAATCATAGGTGACAGGAAACTCGATGGCTGCGAGCCGATAGAGTCCGATCGATACGGTCCGGCGTTTACGGCCGAACATCTCGGCGAGTTTTTCTTGTGTCTGAATCAGCTGAGCGAGGCCCTCCTGGGTCACGCGATAGCCTGTCGCAGCACAGGCCGCCACATAGGGCCTGATCTCTCCCAGACCGGGCGCCACGTTCAGTTGCTTTGGCGATGTTGATTTGGTCGTGAGAAAATCGTAACGCGCGAGGGAACCCTGCCGCTTCACCCGAATCTGCCTCGCGATCCCTTCGCAGCACCAGAGATCGGGACGATTGCTATCTTGCAGCTCAATTCGCAGTTCGCCGGTGTCGGGATTCTGTCCCTTTAGCTCGCCCTTTACGAGCATCAACGACTCTTCGAGCTGCTCCATGGTGAGCGGTTGATGTGCCTCGCCTGGCTCTGCGAGCAATCCCTCGAGATCCCATTTAAAAATAGTAATCGTGGGCATCTAAAACCTAGGGGGCCCCTCTGGTGGAGCGAATCAGATCAAGATTATCGGTGAATAACTCACGAATATCATGAATACCGAGCGCCACCATCGCCATGCGATCGAGTCCCAATCCCCACGCAATCACTGGAACGGTTACGCCCAGCGGAAGGGTGACTTCGGGCCGGAACAGTCCGGCCCCTCCAAGCTCCATCCATCCGAGCTTCGGATGGCGCACGTGCAGTTCGACCGACGGTTCGGTGAAAGGAAAGTAGGCCGGGAGGAATTTGACTTCCTTGGCTTGCGCCACTTCACGGGCAAAGAGATTCAGCAAGCCGAGCAACGTGCGAAAGTTGATGTCTTCGCCGAGCACGATCCCTTCTATCTGGAAGAAATCGGTCGCGTGTGTCGCATCCACCTGATCGTAGCGAAAACAACGAGCAATGGAAAAATACTTTCCCGGCACATCGGGTTGAGCCGCCAATGTATGGGCCGAGACGGCCGTCCCCTGGCTCCGCAAGACCAGCCGGCGCGCGCGCTCCGTATTGAAGGGATAGTTCCAACCAGTTGAACCGGTTTCGCCCCCGTCCTGGTGCGCGTGTGCGACCTGGGACAAGAATGGCTCCGCAATTGACGAGGCATGAGTTGGCTCCTTGACGAAGTAGACGTCATGAATGTCCCGCGCCGGATGGAACTGCGGCATGAAGAGGGCGTCCATATTCCAGAACTCGGTCTCCACGAGCGAGCCCCGCATTTCCTGGAATCCCATGCTCACGAGCTTGGTCTTTACCGTGTCGAGAAACTCGCGATAAGGATGCCGTTTGCCCGGCGTGATCCGTGGCGCGCGAAGACTGATCGTGTACTTACGGAAGCGTTTCGCCCTCCAGCTCCCGTCTTTCAACAGTTCGGGCGTCAGCTGGGAGACCTCTTCTGCAGTTCCCTGCCGAGAGAGCTGCTGGGCGGCCTCGATACCGGTCACAGAAAGCTTGAGCGCTCTAGCCACCCGATCATCAACGCGGAAGGGTTCCCGTGCATTCCCGCGTTTGACGGCGTGATCTTCTATGACCTGCCGTTGTGCTTCGGGAAACGCCTGCAGTTCACGAGGCGCCCCGTGAAGCTGTTGCAGCAATCCCCGCATCGCTTCTGCTGTCTGGCTTGGCCGGCCGGTCGATTCGATACAGCCGCCTTGAATGATGAGGAGCGCACCCTCTTTTTTGAGCCGCCCGATCGCCCCGCTCACCTCAGTCGGTTCAAGCCCTTCCTGGGATTGAATGTCCTGAATGGTCAGGCGCTTGCCGGTCTTGGCCGCATCGCGAGCAGCAGATAGCACCCGTTCGATCGGCGAGTACTTTTCAAAATAGAGTTCGCCGATTTTTGTGAGCGAGACATTGGGTGTCACGGTCTCGGAATCGACCGTGAGTAACGACTTGGCGAGCAACCATTCGACCGCCATACTCAACTGCGAGGGTTCTAATCCGGTGGACTGCGTCAACTGTTCCGTCTGGAGCACTGCGGAGGGATTCGCTCCAAAGGTCGAGAGGACTTTGACTTCGAGGGGATGAAGGCTATCGATGAGGGAAGAAGTGTCCACCCGCGAGGCCTATCGGTGAGCGGAGACGCGCTGCGGCGTCGTGGAAGAAGCTTGGCCGGCTGCGCGCATCGCAGCGATCGTCGCGGCATAATCCCGACTGGAGAAAATGGCCGACCCGGCGACCAATACATCGGCTCCCGCAGCCAACACCTGAGCTGCATTATCGATCTTCACGCCGCCGTCCACTTCGAGCAACGCGCGACTTCCAATCCGATCGATCATGGCGCGAGCCGAGGAAATCTTTCGAAGACAGGACGTGATAAATGTTTGACCGCCGAAGCCAGGATTGACCGACATGATCAGCACCACATCGACATCCGGCAGGATTTCTTCAATCGTACTGAGCGAGGTGGCCGGATTCAGCGTCACCCCTGCCTTGACGCCTCGTTCCTTGATCGATTGCACCGTGCGATGGAGATGCGGACAGGCTTCCACGTGCACCGTGAGATAATCGGCTCCAGCCTCGGCGAACTCCGCGATAAAGGCATCGGCGTTCGTCATCATGAGGTGGACGTCGAGCGGCAACTTGGTGACTTTTCTGAGCGCCGCCACAATCGGCGGACCGATGGTCAAATTCGGCACGAAATGCCCGTCCATGACATCGATATGCAGGAAGTCGGCCCCCGCGCATTCTACGGCTGCCACTTCCTCGGCGAGTCTGGCAAAGTCAGCGGCTAAGATCGAGGGCGCAATATGAATGGTGCGTGCCATCACAAAACCTTCCTCAGTCGTGCGGCGTAAAATCCGTCCATCGAGCACCGGTTACTCATTGTCGAGAGGTCGCCTTGTTCAGTGACGAATCCCTGTGCCGCAGGCGTGAGCCAGGGCACGACAGACTCACGCTGGAACTCCGCATGGGTACGACAGAATCGCTCGATGACGTCTTCGTTTTCTTCCGGTTCCGTCGAGCAGGTACTATAGACCAGCACCCCGCCAGGCCGCAAGCGTGGGGCGACTGCCTCAAGGATCTGACACTGGAGCGCCTGATGTCGAGGAAGTGCCTGCTCATCTTTCCGCCACTTCGCTTCCGGATGTCGCCGTAACACGCCGAGCCCGCTGCAGGGCGCATCCACCAAAATTCGATCAACCAATGGTTCTCCTACTCTGGACTTCTTCACGGAGGAAAGCCGTGCTGCCTCGATCATGGGAACCCATTCGTGTGGTTGCCGAATATCGCCGACCATCGGCACGACATTCTTGACCCCGAGTCGACGGCAATTGCTTCGTAAGAGATCTAAGCGGGCACCCTTCCGATCAATGGCATAAATGGTCCCCTTGTTCTGCATCAGATCGGCCAAATGAGTCGATTTCCCTCCCGGCGCCGCACAGGCATCGAGCACGATGTCACCGGGCTGAGGATCGAGGAGGGGAGGAATCAATTGCGCGGCTTCATCTTCGACATAAAAGGCGCCCTCCTGAAACCCCGGGAGTGAGGGCACAAGGCCTCCTTCTTCAAGCAGAATACCGAATGGACTCACGCTGGTCGGCTTGGCTGCAATACCAGCTTGAGCAAATGTTTCGAGGAGTGCTTCTCTGGTCGTGATCAGCTGGTTCACCCGAAGTGTCAGTGGTGGTGCGATGCTGCCTCCCTCACAGACCGCTTCCGCAGAGGCGACGCCCAAACGTTTCACCCATCGACGACTGAGCCAGCCTGGAACCGAATACCGCACGGCGAGGGCCTGTGCGGCATCATGATCCATGTTGGGCCAGGGCTGAAGCGGATGGCGCAAGAGCCCCCGCAAGACCGCATTGACGAACCCACTCCAGTCCCTCCCGACTGTGCCAGCAAAGGCTCTGGCCAGGTTGACTGATTCGTTGACTGCGGCAGAATGTGGAATACGATCGAGAAAGAGGAGTTGGTAGACGCCAAGCCGGAGCACCATCTGTACGGCTACGGGAAGGCGAGGAAGCGGTTTATCTAGAACCGGCTCAAGCCGCCAATCGATGGTCGCAAGCCGCCGCAAGACGCCATAGGTGAGCTCCACTGTGAGAGCCCTTTCCCTGCTGTCGAACAAGCATCGCGCGAGCGCGTGATCCAGCAACACATCGACCCCTTCCTCACTCTTGACCGACTCCACCAACAACGAGAGGGCGACCACACGCGCTGACGGTGCGGTCTTGGCAGTGAGTAACGATCGAGATCCAGAAGCCATAGGGGACTCAAGACGGGGAGAATCCGGTTCCGTGATGAACAAGCAGGACACTAGGGAAGAGCCGGTCCTCCCAACTGCAATCCAACAGCCGTCGAATGGCCTGACAAGTATTGAGAGACGGCCATGCGACGGCTATTAGCCGGTTGCAACTCCATCACGGCAAGGACTCCCTCCCCGGTGGCGACATGAATCGCATCGGTTGTCATGGCGATGATGGTCCCAGGAAGCTTTGTCACAGGCCCTGAGAACGCCAGAGCTCGCCAGATCGTCCAACGGTCACCTCCTGCTACGGTGGTGTAGGCCCCGGGCCAGGGAGAGAGTCCGCGGACCCGGTTGGCCAGAGCAGTGGCCGGCAAGGCCCAATCGATCGCACCATCTTCCTTTTTCAGCAACGGCGCCAAGGTCGCCTGTGAAGAATCTTGCGGCCGGGGCGCGAGGGTGCCGGCCTTGAGTCGGGCAATCGTCTCGACCAGCAGTTTGCCTCCGATCTCAGCCAAACGTGGCGCGAGGGTACCGGCGGTATCGTCCGGCGTAATAGGAATGGCCTCTTGGAGCAACATCGCGCCGGTATCCATCCCCTCATCCATGAGCATGGTCGTAATGCCCGTTTCCGTTTCGCCATTGATGATGGCCCACTGGATCGGGCCAGCACCGCGATATTTTGGAAGAAGTGAGCCGTGCACATTGATACAGCCGAGCGGGGGAAGTGAGAGGATAGTCGGTGGTAGGATGCGCCCGAATGCCGCGACCGCAATCAGGTCCGGTTTCCACTCAGTCAGAGCGTGGAGAAATTCAGGATCCTTCATCTTGAGCGGTTGTAACAAAGGGATCTGCTCTCGCTGGGCCAGAAGTTTCACATGTGACGGCGTGAGGATTTGCCCGCGCCCTTTCGGGCGATCCGGTTGAGTGACAATGCCGACAACGGAATCGTTCGACTTCAACAAGGCTTCAAGAGAGGCAGCTGCAAAATCTGGTGTGCCCATAAAGACAAGACGCATGTTATCGCTTTAGCATTGCAGGTGAGCGAAAGCAACTTGGATCCACGGACGTTGGCTTGACTTGCCGCTCAGCGCTTTGTTAGCATCCGCCCGCGGGGTGGAGCAGCCCGGTAGCTCGTTGGGCTCATAACCCAAAGGTCGAAGGTTCAAATCCTTCCCCCGCAACCAACCTTCTCTCTTTCCTCTCAATAGCTTGCAGCGGATTCGCTCCCGGCCCCGGCCACAGCATAATTAGCCGATTGTGCTAAAACTGTGCTAACTCCTGCCGGAACACGATCCAAGATCTCTATGCCAGCGCGTAAGCTTTCCGGATGGTGATGTGCATAGCGCATCACCATCGAGATCGTTTTCCATCGTCCGAGCTTTTGCACGGTGTAGATGTCCGCGCCCGCTTGCACGAGTCGAGTGGCAAAGGTATGGCGCAGATCATGAAACCGAAAGCGTTTCACGTCTGCTTTCTTCATGACGGGATAAAACACGCGCAGGAGGTCCCGCGCATCCATCCGGTTTCCGGCCCCGTTGTAGAAGACATAATCCGTCTTGAGCGATCGGACTTTCGCCCTGGCTTTCAGCACGTTGAGTGTCTTTGCATTCACTGGAAGCGTGTCTCTGCCTCCGTTCTTTTGTTCCAACAGGGTGATCGTCCTCCGGAACAGATCCACATTGCACCATTGGAGGTTCAGGATCTCACTCTGCCGAAGTCCAGTGTTTGCCGCGAAGAGAATGATCTCTTGCAGCCATACGGGAGAGGCCGCTAAAAGACGCCGTTCCTCCTCTGCTGTTAGCCATCGTTCAATCAGATTACGCACTTTTTCCTTGGAGACCTTTTGCACCGGATTCTCCGCCACCCATTCCCATTCCTTCACCGCGAGCTGAAAAGCATGGCTCAAGAGTGTGAGTTCATTGTTGATCGTCTTGGCCGCTGCTCCGTCAGTCCGTCGCTTCGACTTATGCGCTGCTAGAAGAGAAGGCCGCATCTCCCTCAATGTCAGATCCCCGAACGCTCGAATGAGATGCTGCGCGCGAGATTTATCACTGTGGTGCGTCGTCGGTGCTTTATTCGGAGCCGAATAGTCTGTGAGATACCGTTCCAGAAGTTCTCTCACCGTTTTATCGGCCCCAGCTTCAGGCGGATACCACTTGCCTTCAGCAATTTGGACCATCACCTTGTGATAAATCTTCTCCGCGAGCTTCTTATCTGTGATTTCCGTGGATCTCCTGACTTGCTTCCCGTGATAGGAAAATCCCATCCACCAGACGCGACCTCGCCGAAACAGAGCCATGATTAACCTCCTTGTTTGGCCCTGACTTCGTCTGGTTTCTCGCAGGCGGGAGTATAGACCTCGCGTTTTGCGCTCGCAATCATTCTATCGAGGTCGGAGTGGTCCGTTCTACGTTTCCCTATCTGGGGAGGTACGGACTGGGGCGGTACGGACTGGGGCGGAGAGAAGGAAGACAGCCAGCGGTCAATCTCACGTGGATCGAACCGTACTAATCCATGAATCTTCCGGCAGGGGATCTTGCCGTGCGCTGCCCAGGCATACAGTGTCGCAGGTTTAATTCGCAGCTTTTCAGCAAGGTCTTTGATCGTCAGCAGCATAGAGAAACAAACCGGGGGAGTCTCACGACACCCCCATCCCCCCAAGATGCGCCCGCGTCTCCGCCGGCGTCAGATTCGGATTGCACCCCCAGTGGGTGCGAGCTGGCGCTGAAGAGCAGGGGCCAGGCCTTCCGGGTGCCGTCCCGGAGGGCCCCTCCCGTTTCAGGCCTATCCCCCGCGAGACCGCCAGCCCGCCTTCT